>NZ_JBUOIV010000034.1:0-57927 GCF_055467485.1 Desulfosarcina sp.
AAATTCATGGTGAGTTGAGAGACGTCGTGAATTGTCACTGCTCGACGTGCCGGCGGTTCCATGGCCATTTCGGCGCCTACACCAGCGTCAAGGTTGAAAACCTGCAGATTATCGAACAGAAAGGCTTGAAATGGTATGAATCCGTTACCGATGAAACCGAGAATGTTCGCCGCGGTTTCTGTTCGACCTGCGGATCATCACTTTTCTGGCACCCCAAAAATAATCCGCACATGTCGATCGTCGCCGGTTCATTGGAACCACCCACCCACCTGAAAACGATCGGTCATATTTGGTGCGGCCAGATGTCCGATTATTATCAAATTGAAGACGGTCTTCCCCAATTTGATGAACGATGGAGGCAATAGATTATCGAACCATGGGCCATTTGACATCTCACGCCATCGATTTTGCACTGAACGCCCGCTGGGGGGACCTGCCCGCCGCGGTTCAGCACCAGGCCAGGCGCTGCCTGATGGACACCCTGGGGGCGCTGATCGCCGGATCCCAAACGCCTGTCGCTGGAATAATGCGAAAAACGGCGTGTGAACAATTCAGCGGCAATCAGGCCACCATCCTGGTTTCCGGAGAACGGGTGGCCGCTGCCGGTGCCGCCCTGGCCAACGGCTTTTCCGGCAACGCCCTGGATATCGACGACGGCTATCGCAAGGTAAAGGGGCATCCCGGCGCTTGCGCCCTGCCGCCGGTCCTGGCCGCCGCCCAATTGGCCGGCGATTGCAGCGGACAGGACTTTCTCACCGCCTTGGTGGTGGCCTACGAACTGGGTACCCGCGCCGGAGTGATCCGGCATGCCACCTACCAGGCCTACCATTCGTCAGGAAGCTGGGGCGCCGTCGCCGGTGCCGCCGCGGCCGGCAGGTTGATGGGGCTCTCCGGGGAACAGCTTTTTCACGCCATGGGTGCCGCCGAATATCATGCACCCATCGCTCCCATGATGAAAGGCATCGATACGCCCGCCATGGGAAAGGACAGCATCGGCTGGGGCTGCATGGTCGCGATCCTGTCGGCCCTCATGGCAGGCGACGGGTTCACCGGTGTCCAACCGCTATTCGACGATGCGCCGGATCCTGAGCTGGTGCGCAGTCTGGGGCAGCAATGGGAGATCCTCAATCTCTATTTCAAACCCTATGCCGCCTGTCGCTGGGGGCAACCGGCCGTGGCCGGCGCGCTCACCATCGTCCGGGACAACCACCTGACGCCGGATCAGATCAGGCATATCCGCGTGCGCACGTTCGAGGCGGCTACGCGCCTGCCCAACGGCCACCCCCGCAACACGGAGGAGGCCCAGTACAGCCTGGCCTTCCCGGTGGCCGCCGCGCTGCTGGATGGGGAGGTCGGTCCCCGCCAGGTCCTGCCGCCCCGCCTTCACGAGCCCGATCTGCTGAGCCTGCTGGACCGGGTTTCCACCGAAGTCGCCGCTGAATTTGAAGCCGAGTTTCCGACCAAGGCCCCGGCCGAAGTGGTCGTCGAGACCTTCACCGGTGAGATATTCCGATCCGGCCGTATCGAAGCCATATGGGAACCGCCGGATACGCTGCCTTCGGACAGCGAGCTGGAAGCAAAATTTCTCTGGCTGACGGGCCCGATCATTGGTAAGCTGAAAGCCGGCGATCTGATACAACAAATCTGGTCGGCCGACCAATGGCCATCCATCGATCCCGTCATCACCGGCTGCAGGGCCGAAACCACCTGACCGGTGATGGTGCTCACGATGATCCTTCATCCACGACGAAGAAAGGGCTCCACCAATGAAAGTGGGCGTCTACCAGACCGATCCGGTCCTCCTGGATGTCAAAACCAACCTGGCATCCACGATTGAAAAAATTGAGGCCGCCAAGGCGCAAGGGGTCGACCTGGTGGTCTTCCCCGAGCTTTCCCTGACCGGCTATTTTGTCCGGGAAAGATATCACGAAGCGGCCCTGCGCATGGACTCGCCGGAGATCAGGCAACTGGCCGGGGCGACCAAAGGGACGGCGGCCGTCGTCGGATTCATCGAAGAATCCCAGGCCATGAATTTCTACAATTCGGCGCTGGTGGCCGTAGACGGTGAAATCCTGTTCGCCTACCGCAAGCTCAATCTGCCTAACTATGGCGTCTTCGAAGAGCGCAAGATCTTCTCCGGCGGCAAGCATGTCCGCGTCTTCAAACTCAAGGGCCTGACTATCGCCCCGTTTATCTGCAACGACCTGTGGCACCCCTCGCTGCCATATTTGGGGGTCACCCAGAAGGCGGACATCTTCATCACCATGTTCAACTCCTCCCGGGGGTCCATGGGCAACGAGTTTTCCAACATCGAGAGCTGGAACATCATCAACCGGTTCTACTCCAGGGTTTTCGGGGTATACAACCTGTGCGCCAACCGGGTGGGCTGCGAGGTATTTGAAGACCTCAGGTCCGATGAGGGTGAACAGGCCGACCCGGCTCCCGATACCGTCGATGAGAACCCTTTCCGCTTCTGGGGCGGCAGCGAAATCATCAACCCCTTCGGGCAGGCCATCATCACGGCGGCCCTGTTCGATCCCGACGCCATCTTCGCGGAGATTTCCCGTGACATCGTCCGCAAGAAACGCATCCTGCTGCCTTACCTGCGCAACGACGACCCCTATTTCACCCACCGGGAACTGGGCCGAATCCTTTATGGCAAAAACCATCCGGAATAAAAAAGACGGCCCGTGCCGTGGTTGACGCTCAACATCGGCTTGCCTTCAGCATCGCATTTCGCTACCATAAAGCACCGTAGGATACGAGCTGCCGTTTCTTCTGTCCGGCCCCGGAGGCCACCGGCATCCCCACCCTCCCAAGCAAAGACCAAGGAGGTTTGCATGTTCAAGAATACCCGCGACCGGTATGGTTTGATTGCGCGCCTGCTGCACTGGCTCATCGCTGTGCTGGCCATCGGCATGCTCCTTGGCGGCAGCCTGCTGTCCATTCTGCCGTCCGGTGGGCTTAAGACCGTTGCGATTTCCGGCCACAAATCCATCGGCGTCATCATCTTGCTGCTGATGATCGGCCGCATCGCCTGGCGGCGCATCAATCCACAACCCCGTGACCTGGGCAGCATCCCGGTGCTGAACTACATTGCCCACCTGGTGCATGTTTTTTTGTATGTATTGCTGCTCCTCCAGCCGCTGGTGGGCATCCTCATGTCCCAGGCCTATGGCTATCCCGTCTCCGTTTTCGGAATTTTCACAGTGCCCCCTTTGGTTTGGCAAAGTTCGTCGCTGGGAAATTTCTTGCGGGAGGCTCACAGCGTGACCGCCGTCCTGCTTGCGGCCTTCATCGCCGTCCATATTGCGGCCGCCTTGAAACACCACGTTGTCGATGGCGATGGAACGCTGATGCGCATGCTCAAAGGGTGACGGATAGGTAAAACCGCCGATATCTGCGTTACGCTTCATCCCTCGTCACTGCAGCGTACCGTAACTACGCCTCACTCCTCGGAATTCGCAAGCCTTGATCACGACGTTTTTATAAATCCATTGGAAATGAGACGGTTTACGAGTCTATCGAGGACGGCAGCCCAACCATTTTCCGGCAGGCTTGAGAATCCGGTCGGCCCGTGGTAAGCGTGCCTCTGAATGGCAATCTTTCCGGTAAAAGGAGAAGCCCCACCATGCACCAGGTCATGATTCATCCGGCAAGTTATGATTCCCTCCGCGCGGCCATAGACAGGGCGTTCGATCTGTTTCCCCAAAACCTGGGCGGCAAGAAGGTTCTGATCAAGCCCAACGTGCTGCGGGGATCGGAGGCCGCCGAGGGGATCGTCACCCATCCGGCCGTGCTGGCTGCGGTGGTCGACAAGGTGGAAACGCTGACACCGGCATCGATTGTCGTGGGTGACAATCCCGGCCTTTTCAGTTACGGCGCCAATGAGGCGGCTTTCGAGCAGACCGGTCTCATGGCCGCCGCCCGCGGCTATTACCGCAATATCGGCCTCGATGCCGTTGCCTTGCCCTTTCATAACGAATTCATGGAGACGGTGAACGTCTCCCGTGCCATCGTCGAGGCGGACATCGTCATCAGCCTGCCCAAGTTCAAAACCCACGGGCTCACGGTCATGACCGGCGCCATCAAGAACAGCTACGGAATGTTGCCCGGCGCCCAGAAGGCCAGACTGCACAGGCTCGCCGGCAGTCCATCCCGGTTTCACGATGCGGTGGTGGAGGTGTTCAAGCTGCGGGTTCCGGACCTGTTCATCGTCGATGCGGTCGTGGGCATGGAGGGCAACGGTCCGGCCTCGCCCGAACTGCGCGAAATCGGCCTGGTTCTGGCTGGGGACAACGCCGTGGCCGTGGATGCGGTCATGGCCGCCATGATGGGCCTGGATCCCGGGCGGCTGCGGTTTCTCAGGCGAGCCGCCGAAGCCGGTCTGGGCACCTGGAACCTGGAGGAGATCCGCATCGACGGCAATCTCGTGCCCCTGGACAATTTCAAGCTGCCGCCACTGGGTGGCGAGGCCATCCAGGACAATGCGGCGGTTCAGGACATGCTGGAAAGCAAAACCCGGCTCACGCCCCGGGCGGATCCGCAGGGCTGCACGGCCTGCGGGACCTGCGTGGAGCAGTGCCCGGCCCAGGCCCTGTCCATGCCAGACGACCTGCCTCAAGTGGATATTGACCTGTGTGTCACCTGCTTCTGCTGCCAGGAGATCTGCCCGGAAAAGGCCATGGTGTTGACGTAAACCCTGCACCATGGGAGGGCAGGCGTTAGACTAAAGGCCTGTTGCGCTGCTATCCATCCTTTTGAAATGCTGGTTTTTCACAAGGACCCTCAAACCCCGGATGCCTTGTCACCCTGCCTCATCAGGACGCAGGCGTACCCGATTGGAGGTTCGCTTTCTTGGGAATCTTGATGGAAAATCGGGACCCCGTGTCCGGTTCTGACTGCAGCGAAATACCGCCGCCATGCCGGCTGAGGATCCGGTTGGAGATGAACAGCCCCAGTCCGGTGCCGCGTTCGCCCTTGGATGAGAAAAAGGGTGTGAAGACGTTGGCCCGGGTGGCTTCGTCCATGCCGATGCCGTTGTCCGACACGTTCAGATAGATGTAGTCTTCATCCTGGGTGACATCGAAGCAGATCTCGTGGGGCCGTCCGGACCGATCCGACCGGCAGGCTTCCACGGCGTTCTCGATGATATTGGTCAAGGCACTGCGAACAATACCCGCATCCACCTGGAACCGGCCGATGGCGGGGTCGAAACGGTGGCTCAGGGTAATGCCATGGTCCTTTATCTTGGGCCCCACGGTGTTCAGCACCTCTTCGGCAAAACCGAGGACCTCCACGGACTCCCATTTCAGGTCCTTTTCCTTGGCGTAGTAGAGGATGTCCAACACCATGTCACGGATGCGCCCGACCATGAAACGTACGATATCCCACCCTTCACGGATCTGCTGCTGATTTTCCTTTTTGAACCCGGAGTCCAGCAGATACATACCGCCGTCCAGGCCGGTGAGCAGGCCCTTGATGCCGTGGGAAACCGAGCCGATCATCAGCCCCAACGAGGCCAGCTGGTCCTCGAGGCGGCGGGTGCGGGTGATGTTGGTTGACATCTCCATGACGTGGGTGATGTTGCCGTCCAGGTCGCGGATGGGTGCGGTCTGGATGAGCACCCGGTAGGTCTCGCCGCGTTTCGAGGTCACCTCCATCTCGCACTGGTGGGACTGGCCGTCGGCAAAGGTTTTGGACACCGGGCAGTCGGAGCAGGCCTCGTCGCGGTTCTTGTAAATCTGGTGGCAGAAGGCCTCGACGGCCGGCTCGAAGTCTTCCTGAAAGCGGCGGTTGGCCGCCCGGATGGTCAGGTCGGCGTCCTGTACCGTGATGTAGCAGGGCGCTTCGTCGAAGAGCTGCTGATAGCGTTGCTGGGTGGCCTGGAGCCGCTCCTGAAGCCGCCGTACCTCGTCGATGTCGGCCCCGATCTCCACCACCAGTTCCACATCGCCCCGGCTGTCGCGGATAGGGGCGGTGTGGACCATCACCGGCCCCCGGCTGCCGTCGGCATAGACCACGGTGACCCGGCGGCGCATGCCCGTGCCGGTGGCAAAGGTCTCTTTTACCGGCGAGGTCTCCACGCTGTCCGGTGGATAAGCAGCTGCGCTGGCCTTGCCCACATGATCCCCCAGCCGCTCCCGGTAGAGCGGATTGATGGCGATGATCTCCTGGCGCCGATTGTGGATGGCAACGAAGCAGGGCAGTTCGTTGAAACAGTTGACGCCGGCATCAAGATCGCCGGCAATGCCCCGAAGGGCCGAAGACAGGCCCTCAACGGCCTGACCCACGGCCGCCAGCCGTTCGGTTTTCATCAGGCGGGCGGTCTGTTCGCGCACCAGGTTTTCCAGGTTTTCGGTGTAGGCCCGCAACTGCATACGCATGCCGATGCGCTCATTGGCCCGTTTCAGGGCAATTTCCAGGACATCGTCGTTGATCGGCTTGGTGATGAAGTCGGTGGCTTCCAGCTTGAGGCACTTGATAGCCAGATCCATGTCCCCGTGTCCGGTGAGCATGATCACTTCCGTATCCGGACTTTCCGCCTTGATCTGCTGCAGCAGGTCGATGCCGTCCATCAGGGGCATCTTGATGTCCGTGAGCACGATGGGGGGGCTGTGCTCACGGAAAACCGCCAGGGCCTCCTTGCCGTCCTGCGCGGTGAACACCTGGTAGCCGATGTCCATGAGAGAGATGCCCAGAACTTTGCGGATACCCTCCTCATCATCGACCAGCAGGATTTTCTCTTTCATTTCTACCTTTTTCGTAAAGCCATGAGTCTCACGGCCGTGTCCAGCAGGTGCTGGGCTTCGGGCGGTTTTTCCAGGTAAGCGTCGGGGTCGGGAAGCGGCTCCGCCAGTTTGAGGTTGAGCATCTTCAGGTAGTGCTGGAAAGACCGCTGTCCCACGGCCGACAGCATGATGACGGGAATGTGCTTAAGCCGGCGGTCCGATTTGAGGCTTTTGTACATCAGCGCACCACCGGTTCCCGGCATCATCACATCCAGAACGATCAGGTCGGGATTGATTTCCCGGGCTTTTGCCAGGCCGGCCGAACCGTCCCGGCAGCTCACCGCCGAGTAACCGCTGGTTTTAAACAAGGCGGATATAAACACCCGCATGTCCATGGCGTCGTCGACGATGAGAATGGTCCCCATGGACGAATCCGGTCCGGGTGACGTCATGGAATTATCGCCTTATTCGGTCATTGGTTGGACAGCGTGGATCAGGCCGGATCGTCCTGGACCTTGTCCGGATGATTGACGCTGGCTACCGGGCAGGAAGATCGCAGCACCACCTGCTCCACGGTGGATCCCAACAGGGCCAGCTCAGGATCGATCTCCCGGGTGTGGTGGGCCATGACGATCAGGTCGGCTTGTTTCTCCCGGGCAAATTTGAGTATTTCCACGTAAGGCGTTCCCTCCCGGATGCCGATTTCGTAATTGTCGAACCCTTTGAGCTGTGAGAGGTATTTGGTGTCTATTTTTTGCCGGGCCGTTTCGATGCGCTCCTCTATTTCCACCTGGCCCTTCACTCTTCCCGGTTCGGATGCATTGATATCAACGGCATGAAAAAGGTGCAGCCGTGCATTGACCTCCTTGGCCAGCCGGGCGGCCCAGAGAAAGGCACTGGTGGCTGGTTTGGAAAAATCGGTGCCCACGACGATGTTGGAGAAAAGCTTCCAGCAGGTGGTGCACGGACGGCTGATGATGACCACCGGGCAGCGGGCATTCTTGGCCACCTTCTGCATGGTACTGCCCACCACGCTGCGATAGCGGGCGGCACCGATGTCTTCGTCCCGGGTATGGGCGCCCATGATGATCAGGTCCACGTCATCGGCTCGGGCTTTTCTCAGGATTTCCCGATGTGGAACGCCGATGACCGCCTCCAGGGTGGTGTTATCGCTGTCCTTGAGAAGGTCGGCGTAGGTATGCTTCATCTCCTCCTTCACCCAATCCACATAGTCCGGGTCGATCTGCTCGTTTTCTCCTGTGCGGACGTCGGTGACAAAGGAGCTGAACCCACGCGTGGGAACACCGAGTACGTGAAACACGCAGAGTTTGGCATCCCATTTCATCTCCAGATCGAAGGCCACTTTGGCGGCGTTATCGCATGCGGGTGACGCCGTGGTTGCAAACAGGATTTTCTTAAACATGGGTTGTCTCCTTATCTGGCACCTGAATTCGGCGAACGAACCATCGCTCAACTCAGGTGGCATTCCCTGGGTGTCCCGTGAAATCCGAGTTCCCAGCCGATTCCCTCGACCAATTCAAAGAGGGTGAACACGGTATCGAACTCGAAAACATCGACCTGGTCTCCGAAAATGACATGCTTCAGCTTGCCCAGGCGCACCTGGGTGTCAAGCAGCATATCCACCTGAAATTCTTTGATAGGGACCGATTTGTTGCCGTTCCATCCGGTAAAGCGGCGGTAGATGTCAAGGCGCGGTTCCCCGGGAAAACCGACCATTTCCACCGTCTTTTCCAGCAGCAGGCAGTCAATGCCGCTGACCCGGCAGCCATCGTCCGGCCCCGCATGAAACTGCTCCAGCAGGTCGGGGAAGAAGGCATTCAGCTGAACCAGCGGCTCATAGGTGTCCAGCATTCTGAAAAAGCTGCGCAGGGTATACCCCGGCGCCAGCTCCACCTGTCGCGCCAGACATGACAGCACGGCGGCCCGATCCCCCTTGGAGACCGTTTCAATGGTGCCATCGATGTTGAGGCGGACGTTGTCCATTGAGCATCTACGCTATTCGTCCTGGGGCTTCAAATGTTCCGGGACCTCCACCATGCCCAGGAGCATCGGCTTGAGAAAGGTCCAGCGGATGCCGATCTTGTAAACCTCCTCCAGATCCCGGATGGCATCCCAGCAATTGTGGCAGGGCGCCACCACCAGTTTGGCCCCGGTGGCCAGGATCTGGTCCCGTTTGACTTTCAAGGCCGTGTTGCGCTGCTGGCGGTAGAGCCCGATGCCGTTGAGCCCGCCTCCGCCGCCACAACAGAAATTGTGCTCTCTGCAGGGGCGCATCTCCCGGAAGTCCTCGGCTACGTAACTCATGATTTCGCGGGCAAAGTCACCGAGGCCGGCGTTTCTGACGTAGTTGCATGAATCCTGGTAGGTCACCGGTTCCTTGATTTTCTTGGCCGGGTCGATCTTCAGCTTGCCGGTGCGCAGCGCCTCGGCCACCCACTCCACATAGTGCAGGCTTTCGACCGGTGTCTTTCCCGACTTGAGCCCCGCCCAGTAAGGCCCTTCGATGACTGTCGCCCGGTAGGCGTGGCCGCATTCGGTGACTACCATGCGCTTGGGCTTGAGGCGTTCCATGGCCGCGTAGACGCTTTCCACCTGGATCTTGCAGGCACCCCAGTCACCGGCAAACATGGCCAGGCTGGTCTCCTCCCATCCCTGGCTGGGAACCGTCCAGTTCTCGCCGGCAAGGTGGAAGAGAATCGCCGCTTCGGCCAGGTCTTCCGGATAGTGTTTGGGCTCGCGGGCGTTGACCGTGTAGATGATGTCTGCATTCTCTTTATCGATAGGGATCTCCAGCCCCGGCCAGTCCTCCTCGTACTCCTCGGCCATCCACTCGCACGTGTCCACCCAGTCCTCGGTGGTGATGTCCATCTGGGCATTGTAGATACGGTGCATGCCCGAGCCGATCTTCAGTTCCCAGGGTACGAATCCCTGGGCGAAGCACAACCCCCGAACGTAACCGAACATCACCCCCATGTCGATGCCGAAGGGGCAGTAGGTGGCGCAGCGGTTACAGCAGGAGCACTTGGACCAGGCCGTGTCCATGACCATGTGCATGAAATCGTTGTCCACCCTGCCGTTGCGCTTGAGTATTTCACCCAGGGTGGATTGGATCTTGAAAGACGGGACCTGCGTGGGATCCTTGTCGTTGGCCAGGTAGAAATAACAGCTGTCGGCGCACATGCCACAGTGGGCGCAGATCTCAAGCCAGGTCCGCAGCCGTGACTTGCAGGTTTTCTCCAGCGTGGCCGCCAGG
Organism: Desulfosarcina sp.; assembly: GCF_055467485.1. Classification (NCBI taxonomy): domain Bacteria; kingdom Pseudomonadati; phylum Thermodesulfobacteriota; class Desulfobacteria; order Desulfobacterales; family Desulfosarcinaceae; genus Desulfosarcina; species Desulfosarcina sp. The sequence continues at coordinate 10,006 of NZ_JBUOIV010000034.1, forward strand.
GCGCTGCTGTCCACGTCCAGCTTCTTCATTTCGGCGTAATACTGCTTGCCGCTTTTGTCCGCCAACAGGGCGTTGAGCTTTTCCTTGGTATCGACAACCTGTTTGTTGCAAAGTGTTCCTTCGGGCATTTTATCACCTATTTTTTACAAAGGCCTTTACCAGGCCATTCCCTTGTTTTTCATACCGCCGCGCTTGATCCCGTAATCCATGCCCAACTGTGCCCGGGAAAGGAAAAAAAGCAGAAAGTGGGACAGCTTGGTAAAGGGGATGGCCACCAGCATGATCTCGCCGCACAGCACGTGGGCCACGATCCAAAAATTGTAGTCGCCCACCTGGTGATAGGCGAGAAAACCCGTCAAAAATGGTGCCACGGCGATGGCCAGCACCAGAAAGTCGTACGGTTTGGTCAGAATGCGCACCTCCGGCAGGGCGATACGCCGCAGAATGATGAACACCGCCGCTAGGATCACGGCCAGGGTCATTGCATCGGCCAGACCTTCGGGCAGTGTCGGCAGGCTGAAGCCGAAACGTTCCAGCAGGAGCACGTTATGGCCCATGAGAAACACCGGGGTGACCAGCAGGCAGATGTGAAAGACGAACACCAGGATGGTAAACCCGGGGTAAAACCGCCAGCCGCGGGTACCGAAGGGCACCAGCCAGAAGAAGATCGAGCGCAGGGCGCCCTTAACGCCGTAAGCCACGTTCTTCGAATAGGTGACGCGGTCCAACTGCCAGTTCAGCCCCTTGATATACCACACCAGGCGATAGAGCAGGCCGAAAAAAAAGATGCCGAAAGAGAGCCAGGCAAGGGGACCGGTTACAAATTCATACATGGGGTACTCCTTTGATAGCAATTGAGGAATTCCGGATTGAGGGATTTTGGAATTGGCTGCCAACCAATCAATTCCTCAATCCCCTAATCCCCCAATTCCTTAATTCAATTCAGTCATCGTCCCGTTCAGTCAGGAACAGCCAGAATCCCGTAATTCCCAGCAAGGCAACGACCATAAGTACATAGGTGATATTCTTGGTATGGAGCATGAACTCCTGAAGCGTATAGATGGTTTCCATGGGTGGTTGCTTTTCCTTTGACGGTTAATGGGCGTCGTAGTCCGGGTGTTCATAGAGCACGGGCATGCGGGTGACGATGAACCGGTAGATCACGACGCCTAACGTTACGATGAACACGCTGATGCCGATCTCCATCCAGTGAGGAAAATAGCGTTCACTGGATGGCAAATGCCAATTAAAGGCCACCAGGCAGATGTTGAACCGGTTGACGACGATTCCCAGTACGGTCCAGGCGGCCGTCCAGCGAATCAGGGTGATGTTTTTGTCCCGCACCCCCACCGCATAGAGAAAGGCCGGCAGCGCCACGAAACCCAACAGCTCCACCAGGTACCACGCACCGTATCCGGTGGCCAGGTAATGCCAGGTGTTGCCTGCACTGATGCCGATAACCTTGATGATGAAATAGCCGGCCAGCACAAATGCCGCCGCTTTGCCGAAGCCCAGGGGTACGGTGTCTTTTTCAGCCAGGTGGGCTGCATCCATCTTGTGCGAGAAAAAGCGGTGGGACAGCGTACTTTCGAAGATCACCATGGAGAGCCCGGCGATCACTGCGGTGACGAAAAAGTAAATGGGCAGATAAGGCGTGTACCACAGGGGATGAAGCTTGGATGGGGCGATGAGAAACAGGGCGCCCAGGGAGGACTGGTGCAGGGTGGACAGCACCACCCCAAAGATGGTCAGCAGAAGGGTCAGCTTGACGACGATGTTGCGGGCGCGCTTGAGTCCCAGCCACTCCAGGGCTGCCGGTGAAAATTCGATGAAGAGGACGGTCAGGTACAAGGCCACGCAGGCGGCCACCTCGAAAAGCAGGGAAGTCGTGCCGCGCTGCATGATGAACGGGTAGGGCAGGCGCCAGGGGCGGCCCACGTCGTAGTGCAGGGCCAGGACCACCAGGGCGTAGCCCAGAAAGCCGGTCAGGATGGCCGGACGAACGGCGGCGTGGTAGCGCTTCATGCCGAAGATATACACGGTGGCCGAGGTGACGAATCCACCGGCCGCCAGGGCGACACCCACCAGCAGGTCGAAGCCGATCCATATACCCCATGGATTATAGTCGGACAGATTGGTGACCGCATCCAGCCCCTGGGTGAAGCGCAGAATGGTCAGGATCCCTCCCACCAGCAAAATGGCACCGGCCACGATATTGAACGGTGAGAAAATCGGTTTGCCCATGGTGGCTGTATTCTCAGACATAAAGGATTCCTCCTGAAAGGTTTCGCTTGGTGAGGCGAATATGCCGGTTACGCATCTTTTTCGTCGCCGGTTGTCTCTTCCGGTTTCTGCGGCGCCGCTTCGACTTGTTTTTCAGCCCGGGCCTTGGCGTCGGCCTCGAGGGCCTCCTTCACGGCCTTTTCAACGGCGGCGGTTTTTTCCTGTTTGGCTTTTTCAAGGGTTTCGTCAAGCCGGGCCGCTGCCCTTTCCTCGGCCTCGGTGACTGCGGCCGCCACCGCTTGAGCCTTCTCCTCGGCGGCGATTTTCTCCTTGCGTTTGCTCATGGCGTAGATGCCGGTGAGCAGCACCGGCCAGAGGCCGACCACCATGGGAACCGCGCCCAGGGCACCGGCCGTGAGCTCCGGTGCCGGCGTCACTCCCAGATCCATGCGCATGCCGATGCTTTCGAAAGGCACGCCGGACAGGTAGAGCCAGGATGTGCCACCCATCTCCCGTTCGCCGTAAATGTGGTCCACGTAGGTTTCCGGACGGCGGGTGATGCGCTGCCGTGCAATTTTCAGCAGGTCGTGGCGCTTTCCGAAAACCAACGCTTCAGTGGGACACGATTCCACGCAGCCCGGCAGCTTGCCTTCCAGCACCCGGGGATGACACATGGTACACTTCATCACCCGCGGTGAAAAGGCACTGTCGTACTCGTAAGTCGGGATTTCGAAGGGACAGGCCACCATGCAGTAGCGGCAGCCCACGCAGACGGAGGCGTCGTAGACCACCGCTCCTTCTTTGGTTTTCGTAAAGGCCTTGACGAAGCACGCCGAGGCACAGGCCGGCTCCAGGCAATGGTTGCATTGGTTTTTAACAAAAACCGGTCGGCCGCCGTCGCCTGCTTTCTGGTTGACCACGGTGTAGGTTTTGGATGTGGTGCGCCGCCGGTTCTCGAGAACGGTGAGATCGGTAAACGGCACCTCCGGTGCCGGCAGTTCGTTGACCGCATTGCAGGCGCCTTCACACCGGCGGCAGCCGATGCACAACGTGGTGTCGTGAAGCACCGCCATTGATTCCCGATAGCCTTCGAAATGGTGCGTGGTTGCGGCAGACGCGTTGCTGCCGGCCGCGGCGGTCATGCCTGCCGCGCCGATCCAACCGAGAAATTTTCTCCTGGAAAGTGACATGGTTCACCCTCAACTTGCGGTTTATGGCCGTAAGGACCGGCCCCTATCCTTTGTTCTTTTCCACATGGCAGGCATTGCAGTCCCGGGGATCGGGCTTTTCGATACCCATGTTCGTGTGACAGCCGATGCACTGTTGATGATAGGCTCCCACCAGGCCTGGCCTGAAGGCGTCTGCGCCTTCAATCGTCTCGCCATGGCAGCTGCTGCATGCCGGCGGCTTTTCCGCCGGCGGGCTGTGGTGGTGGCAGCCCTGGCACAAGGTCCCCTTTTCACTGTGAAAGTAGCCGGCCAGGTTGCTGTCCCGGGTCTTGTCGATCAGCGCCTTGACGATCTTGCCGTGAGGGAGGGTGGCTGGTTCAAACCGATCGGACAGCTTGCCGATGGTCACCTTCTCGGGAATCTGGTCGGCAGCGAAGGTTTTCGTTTCCAGATCGCGCGCCCGCAGCAGGTCCGTGGCCACGTCCATGGTCTCCTGGGTATTGGCCGGGTTTACGTAGACGGGCAGCGGCGCCATGTGGCATGCAATGCAGGATGCGTCCTGACGATTGGCCGGTTTGGCGATAAACGCGTGACAACCGGCACACTCGGGCGCTTTCTGTTTCTCCTGGTGGCAGCCGATGCAGCTGGCCTGATCGGTCACGCTGTGCATGGCCTGGGTCAGCTTGACATATTTGCCTTCCTGTTTGCCGGCGTTGGTGTGGCAGCTGGCACAGGACTGCAGGCTGGCGTGGTGGCAGGCCTTGCAGCTGTCACTGTAAGCTTCGTGGGATCGGTGGTCGAAGGGAACCGGGTACATGGCTGTCGACCGTTGGCCGTCGGGCAGCGCCTCTTCACCACTTTTAACCAGGACGACGTCCGGCTGGTTGCGCTTGAGCCGGGGTATCTCCGGGACCACCTCGATTCCCATCTGGTAATCGGCATCGTGGCAACCCACGCAACTGACGGGCCCAGCCTTTTTGTTCTTGGCCATGTTGTCGCGGTGGCAGCCGATGCACTGGAAGTGAGAGGCTTCTTTGCGGGCCGGCGTGTTCTCCTGCGCTGTGTCTTTATGGCAATAGACACAGGCGCCCTCTTCACCCTTGGCAGAAACCAGCTGCTTGGCCTGCTTGTCATATTTGTGGTGACAGCTTTCGCATTTTTCGGCGTTGGCCTTCACGTGGCGGTAATGCAGGGATTTGTCGAAGGCGATATCCTTCCAGGTGGAGGCGACCGCAGGATTTTCCCGATGGCACCCCCCGCAGGTCTGTGGCCCGCTCTTTTGGTCCGGTGCGGCCAGTTCCCGGTGGCAGGCAATGCAGTTGATATGGTAGGTGTCGGCCACCGTCTGCCGATCCGCATCGACCAGCCGCTTGTATTTGGGCGACAGGCGCCCTTTTTCGTCGGCCATGTGGCAGGCGCTGCAGTCACGGTTGATCCGTGCCAGGGCTTCGGTGTGACGGCTGTGGAAAAAGACCACCGGCGGCCGTTCCAGCGGACCCATGGCCTTCATGGTATCGATCATGATCAGATCCGCCCCGCTTTCAAGGGGGCCGTTTACCGACGAGCCCACCTTGGCGGTCCCTGCGGCAAACAGAAAAACCATGGCCATGACCAGCAACATGCCGCCAGCTTTCAAATGAACTGTTCCTTTCCGCATCGTTGACATCCTTAGGGTATGCAGTTCTTCGTTTTGTGCGGGAAGCCCGCCCTCATTGCTCACCTGGCCACCCGGCATCCCGTTCCCGGTCGATCAGGTCCTGAAAAGAGGTTTCATCATATATGTCAAAGGCCGCCTGCTTCACCCGGATCCACAGGGATGAAAAGGCGCATCGTCCGTCAAATGGGCAACTGGTCTTTGATACGCAGGCGATACAGTCGCTGGGTGAAAGATCCCGGCTGAGGAAACGCAGCACATCCCCAACAGAAACCTGGTTAGGCGGTTTGACCAGAAAATAGCCGCCATAGAATCCGCGTTTGGAATCAACGATGCCGCTGGCCTTGAGTTGATTGAGGATGACTTCGAGAAATCGCAGCGGGATGGACTGGGCGGCGGCGATGTCCGAAATCTTCACCGGCCCCTGGTCCATGTGTTTGGCCAGTTCGAAGATGGCGCGCAGGGCATACTGGTTTTTCTTGGGTGGAACCAGCATCCGAATCCTTCTTGACTGATATCTTGACTCATCTGATCAGGTTCTTTCCTGACTTTAATAGTCGGGATAATTGTTGCTTGTCAATTATTTTTTTCCCTATTTTTTTCAAATATCAAAATATCAGGGATATAAGTAAGATAGGTGGCTTATCAAACGGCGAGGGGTCATGCGCCGCTACCCGAATTAAGGGCAAATACCCAAAATAATGTCCCTCGGCATTGCGATTTTTCTGCCGATCGGTTATCTTGCCGCCTAATTTTCATATTCAGGAATAATCAATGGAAACAATTATCGGGACCATCCGCATCTGCCCCGGGGCCTGCGGGGTGGCTGGCCGACGGTCCAGGAACCGCATCCAATATGCTGGTAACCCAAAAAAAACAATATGCCCTGCGAGCCATCTTCGAGCTGGCCAGGCAGCAGGATGAAGAACCCGTAAAAAGCTCCGTGATCGCCAAGGCGCAGGCCATACCCCTGCGTTTTCTGGAGGTGATCATGGGCCAGTTGAAGCGGGCGGGACTGGTGGATTCCAGACGGGGCTTTTCCGGTGGGTATACACTCACCCGGCCGCCGGACCGGATTCGCGTGGGGGACATCTTTCAGCTGCTGGACCAGGCAGATCATGCACAAGGGTGTATGGCCTGTGCGTCCAAGGGCGATTGCCCCTTCCTGGGAAATTGCGTGTTCATGGAACTATGGGACCAGGCCCAGCACGCCATGGATGCCGTGTATGATCAGGCGACCATCCAGGACCTGATCGATCAGGAAAAACTTAAGACCGCTTCGAATCATCCCCGCGATCGGGTGGAATGACGGCTGCCGCCTCCTTGTTCGCCCGGCCTACGGCATGACCGGCCGGTGACCGGTCACCCGGTTGGATTGCCCGTCAGATTGATGGTGAAGACAGACCCCTTTCCCGGTTGCGAAGCAATGTGGATGGTTCCCTTGTGGCGGTGAACGATCGCTCGGGTGAGCATGAGCCCGATGCCCGTGCCCCGTTCACCCTTGGTGGTAAAAAACCGCTGGAACAGCCGGGATTTGGTGGGTTCGTCCATTCCGCAGCAGGTATCCGCCACCTGATAGCATACGCCACCGTCTTCTAGCGGGCGGACGGAGAGGGTGATGCGCTGAGCCCCGTTCGCCGGTTCCGTTTCCATACAGGCATCGATGGCATTGGTGACCAGGTTCATCAGGCACTGATGAATGCCCTCAGGATCCATTCGCATCGGGGCCAGTCCGGCTGCCACGTCCAAAATAAAATCCATGCCGTGGTCCCGGGCCCGCGATTGCATCAGGTCGAAGACTGCACGGGCGGGTTGCTCGGGATTCACCTGCCGATATTCCAGGCGGTCGGTTTTGGCGAAATTCAACAGGTCCAGGGAAAGATTTTTTATGCGGTCCACATTTGTCCGCACCAGTTCCCAGCCTTGTTTCAAATAAGCGGTGTCTTCCAATTCGATGCCTTTGCCCAGAACGAACATCCCGCCATCCAGCCCTCCGGTGATATTCTTGATGGTGTGGGAGAGCCCCGCCACCGTCTCCCCCACTGCGGCCAGGCGTTCGGCCTCGATGAGTTGACGGGATTTTTCTTCCACCAGGTGTTCCAGGTTTTCCGTGTAGGCCCTCAGCTGACGCCGCATCTCGATGCGTTCGCCGGCCCGCTTCAGGGCAACGGTCAAGGCATCGTCGGATATGGGTTTGGTGATGAAATCGGTTGCCTGGAACTTCAGGCTCTCGATGGCCAGGTCCATGTCGCCGTGGCCGGTGAGCATGATCACTTCCGTGTCCGGGTAGCGGCCTTTGATGGCCTTGAGCAGTTCGATGCCGTCCATGCCCGGCATCTTGATGTCGGTGAGGGCGATGGACGGACGGACCGCTTCGATGATGGACAGGGCTGAAGCCGCATCCTCCGCTGCATGGACCGTGTATCCCAGATCGGCCAGGGAAATGCCCAGTACCTTGCGGATCCCCGCTTCGTCGTCTACCAATAGAATGTCAGCGGTCATGAAGGTTCTTTCACCAGGGGAAAATGCAGGTTGAAACACGCGCCGCCATCCGGATTGGCAGATACATCGATCGAGCCGCCGCATTCTTTGATGATGCCGTAGCTGATAGACAACCCCAGGCCGGTGCCCTTGCCCACCTTTTTAGTGGTGAAGAAGGGTTCGAAGATCTTGCCCCGGATCGGTTCCGGAACGCCGATCCCCGTGTCGCATACGGACAGGGTGGCCGTCTTGGCGTCACGGGTGGTGACCAGCACGATCCTGTCCGCCGTCGTGTTGTCGGGCATCTGTTCCGAGCGCTCTTCGATGGCATCTCGTGCGTTGATGAGCAGGTTGATGATTACCTGCTCCAGACGGCTGGGGTTGCCCATAATCCTCGGTAGGTCAGGATCCGTCTGCCAGATGACGTCGATACCGCGCACCTTCAGTTGCTGGCTGAAAATTTCAAAGGCCCGCTCCAGCACCTCGTTGAGCAGGACCGGCTCCAGGTTGGGATCCGTCTTCCTGCCGAACTGGCGCATGTGGCTGATGATTCTGGCGGCCCGCTCCACATGGCTGTCGATCTCCTCGGACATGGTCATCAGGATCTCTTCGCGGATAGGCTCCTTTTTCCTTAATTTGCGCATGAAAAAATTGCTGGCGGTCTTGATCACAGCCAGGGGTTGGTTCAGCTCATGGGCAACACCGGTGGCCATCTCGCCCAACGTGGCCATCTTGCTGGCCTGGATCAGCTGCTGCTCCGCCTCCAGCCGCTTGGTCACATCGCTGATGGTTATCAGCAGCACCTGCTGGCCGGTGTATTCGGAAGGGGAAATGCGGATGTCTACATAAAGCAGCCGATTATCAGCGCCCACATGGCGCACCTGGTTCAAAACCGACGCGGTGGCCATGCGAAAGGCCATGGTTTCGCGTTCATCGGGTTCGAAAAACGTCAGGAAACAGGTGCCGATCAGGCGGTCCCTGTCCAGTCCGTAAACGGCATGGACGCTCTTGTTGCAGTCCAGGATCTCCAGGCTGCGGATTTCCAGCACGAAAACCGGGTTGGGAATATTGTTGAAGATGGCATGGTATTTTTTCTCGGACAGCTCCAGCTTCTCTTCCAGCTGTTTGCGCTCGGAAATGTCCAGGTTCATTTCCATGGCGGCGACGATCTGGCCGGTTTCGTCGCGAATAGGCGATGTGCGAACGATCCAGTGCTTGATGCTGCCGTCCTTGTCCACACCGGTCTCTTCGCTGTAATGGGATTGTCCGTCGGCGAAGGTGGCCTCCACCGGGCAGTCCACGCATTTTTCCCAGCGTCCCTTGTAGGCACGGTAGCAGAAGTCACCGGGTTTGGGTGCGAAGTTGTCGGCGAATTCACGGTTGTAGCCGATAAGCCGGTAGTCCCGGTCCTGGACGGTGATGATGCAGGGCACCATCTCAAACAAGTTCTGGAACTGGTCGCGCTGTTTGTTGAGTTCGCGCTGCTTGTTGTCAATGGCCGTGCCCATCTGTTCGATGGCTTTGGCCAGTTGACCCATTTCATCGGCCTGATCAACGTCAACCGCAGTCGCGTAATCGCCCTTTTCGATGCTTCGGGTGCCGTTGATGAGTTTTTTAATCGGATATTTCACGAAGCGGACAATGAACAGGAAGATCATCGCCAAAGTGGCCAGAAAAATGAATGCCGCCAACGCCAGCAGATTCCTTTCGTAGCGGGCCAGCTCGAGATCCGCTTCTTCCAGTGAAACGACCAGGTCGATGGCACCCAGCACCTTTTTATCCGGCGGATGAACATGACAGGCATCGGCGGAACAGCCCGGTTCATTGTATACCGGGCTGATGACACCCATCAGTCGATAGCCGCTTTTCGAACGGAACGTGCGGACCGTTTCGGCCAGTGACACCTGGTGCACCGGAGGCTCGCTGCGGTGGCAGATGAAGCAGGCCTCGTCCTTGATGTTGGTAACGGTGTCGATCTCGGCATCCCGATTAGAAAACTTGATCTCCCCCTGCTTGTTGTAGATGCGGATATTGACGATGTCGTGTTGTTTGGAGATGTTGTTGATGATCTGCTTGATGTCATCCCTGGAGTTGATCATCATCGCATAGTGGGTGCCCAGTCGGATCGTGTTGCTCAGCCGCTGGGTGCCGGCGGTGATGTTGTCGATCATCTTTTTTTGCATGTATCTGAAATTGAAAAAGCCCCACACGGTAAGCGACAGCAGCAGCAACAAGCCGACGCTGATCAGCAGTTTGAGCGACAGGCTCTTGTGAACAATGGCTTTCAGTGACGGCATGCGGTCATTTCCTTGGAAGGGTCGCAGGAAACCAGCAGGTTGACCCGCGGCAGGATGCATGGGGAGACGATATCCGAAAAGCCATCACGGGTCAACACGCTCCCTTCGGCGGTGGCGCGTCGATCGATATCGTGATTGCTAAAAGGCCCTCCGCCCCATCGCGGTTGCGGCGGTTTTTCCGGGTTAAGCGGCACGTCCGTTCATGGATTGCTCCTGCAGCAATTTTGTCTGAGACGAGGACGGGGCAGACAAATTCGAGCGTTCACATACTGGATGAAATTCATCTTTTACACTTGACATTAATCGTTGTTTTTCTCTATTGTTTGCTGGCGGTCTGGCCTCTCCACAGCTAAAAGGCTGCCGAACGATCACGGGCGGTTATCCCTAAAACCGCTTCATCCGGAGAGAAACCGGAGCCGATGGATCCAAAATATCACAGTCACGATACAACGGTGTTTCCCTTCTATATTTCAACCAACGGCTAAAGGAGGCCACATGACCAATCCCTATGAAGCGGCATTTGAACAGTCGATCAACGACCCGGACGGATTCTGGGGCAAGGCGGCGGAAGACTGCCACTGGTACAAGCGCTGGGACAAGGTGCTTGACGACAGCAACAAGCCGTTTTACCGCTGGTTCACCGGCGGTCAGATCAATACCTGCTACAATGCCCTGGACTATCACATCGACCAGGGGCGGGGCGACCAGCTGGCCCTGATCTACGACAGCCCGGTCACCGACACGATCAAGAAATACACCTACAGCCAGCTTCGCGACGAAGTGGCCCGTTTCGCCGGCGTGCTGCTGGCCCAGGGGGTGGAAAAGGGTGACCGGGTGCTGATCTACATGCCCATGATCGCCGAAGCGGCCATGGCCATGCTGGCCTGTGCGCGCATCGGGGCGGTGCACTCGGTGGTGTTCGGCGGATTCGCGGCCAAAGAGCTGGCCACGCGGATCAACGATGCCAAACCCAAGGTGATCGTGACGGCGTCGTGCGGCATCGAGGTGAAGAAGGTCATCGCCTACAAGCCGCTGCTGGACAAGGCGATCGACATGAGCACGAGCAAGCCGGGCAAATGCATCATCTTTCAGCGGCCCATGGAAAAGGCGTCGATGATCGCCGGGCGGGACGTGGACTGGGTGGAAGCCATGTCCGCGGCAACACCGGCCGAGTGCGTGCCGGTGGCGGCCACCGATCCGCTTTACATTCTCTACACGTCGGGCACCACGGGCCAGCCCAAGGGGGTGGTGCGCGACAACGGCGGACATGTGGTGGCCCTGAAGTGGACGATGAAGAACATCTACAACGTGGACACGGGCGACGTGTACTGGGCGGCCTCCGATGTGGGCTGGGTGGTAGGCCACAGCTACATTGTATACGGTCCGCTGTTCAAGGGCTGCACCACGATCCTGTTCGAGGGCAAGCCGGTGGGCACGCCGGACGCGGGCGTGTTCTGGCGGGTGATCGGCGAACACAAGGTCAAGACGATGTTCACGGCGCCGACGGCGTTTCGGGCGATCAAGCGCGAGGACCCCAAGGCGGAACTGATGAAAAAATACGACCTGTCGAACTTCAAGGCCCTGTTCCTGGCCGGCGAGCGCACGGACCCCAACACCTTGCACTGGGCCGAAGATGCCCTGAAGGTGCCGGTGGTGGATCACTGGTGGCAGACGGAGACGGGCTGGGCGATCTGCGCCAACTGCATGGGGCTGCACGTATTTCCGGTCAAAGAGGGCTCGCCGACCAAGCCGGCCCCGGGCTGGAACCTGCAGGTCGTGGACGAAAATAACAAGCAGGTGGCGCCGGGGGAGATCGGTGCGCTGGTGGTGAAGCTGCCGTTGCCGCCGGGCACGCTGCCGACGCTGTGGCAGAACGATGCGCGCTACGTGGAGTCCTACCTGGAAGAGTTCCCCGGATATTACAAGACGGCCGACGCGGGGTACATCGATGCCGAAGGGTACGCCTACATCATGAGCCGCACGGACGACATCATCAACGTGGCCGGTCATCGTCTGTCCACGGGAGCCATGGAGGAGGTGCTTTCGGATCATCCGGACGTGGCCGAGTGCGCGGTGCTGGGGGTGGATGACGACCTCAAGGGCCAAGTGCCGGTGGGCTTCGTCGTACTCAAAGCCGGCGTGACCAAGGCCGAGGGCGAGATCGTCAAGGAGGTGATCCAGATGGTGCGCGATCGCATCGGTCCGGTGGCGGCCTTCAAGACGGCGACGGTGGTCAAACGGCTGCCCAAGACGCGCTCGGGCAAGATCCTGCGCGGCACGATCCAGAAGATCGCCGACAACAAGGATTACAATGTGCCGGCGACCATCGACGACCCGACCATCCTGGGAGAAATGGAAGAGGCACTCAAGGGCATCGGCTATGCCAGTGCCAGGAAATCCTGATGGTTAACCGGTCCTGAGCGATCGATTTAAACGCGACAAAAAACGCCGGGCGCATCTGTCGAAGAAGCCCCGGCGTTTCTCTTTTTATTCATGGGTTCCATTCTGACCGTCGCCCACATTTTTCACCCGATGACTAAATGGCTACGACCTGATTCCTCCCTTGGCTCTTGGCTTGGTACAAGGCTTTGTCCGCCAGGTCCACCAGCTGCCGGCCGGTGATTATTCCATCGGCCGGCCGGGCGGCGACACCGACGCTGGCGGTGATCTGAAGGGTCAGCTTTTCGTAGGTGAATGGGTGCTCCTCCACCCGCTCGCGAAAACGCTCGCACAGGGCCGAGGCTTTCTCCAGCGGGGTGTCCGGGAGGATGACGGCGAACTCCTCGCCGCCGTAGCGGCAGCCCACATCATATTTTCGGATGCTGTCATTCAGCAGCCGCCCGAATTCTCGGAGCACCCGGTCACCGCAAAGATGACCGTGGGTGTCGTTGACCCGCTTGAAATGATCCAGATCGATCATGCACAGCGCCAGCCCGTGACCGTAGCGTTGCGCACCGGAGATCTCGCGTTCCAGCGCTTCACGAAAATAGCGCCGGTTGAACATGCCGGTCAGTTCATCCCGTACGGACATCTCTGCCAGCTTCTCCTGCGCCATGCGCATTTCCCGCTTCAAACCGGCTTTTTCCAGGGCATTGGGGATGATACGCAGCAGGGCCTTGCCGCTCACCTTGGCCTTGGGCAGATAGTCATAGGCACCGGCCTGGATGATCCGCGAGGCGATCAGCTCGTCTCCCTGGCCGGTGATAACCACCACCGGCGTCTCCAATCCCTTGCTGTGGATGGCTTCTAGAAAGTCCAGGCCGGTGCCGTCGGGCAGCAGGTAATCCAGAAAAATGAGATCGAAGCTATCCTTGTCCAGACTGGCCAGGGCTTCCCGGATGGACTTCACCCGGGTCAGTGCGATCTGCCCGTGATTTCGCAGGATCTGCCTGACTTTGGCGAAATCATCATCCTTGTCCTCAATGGCAAGGATAGAGACATGCTGGTCCAGGTTGAGGATCGTCTTCCCGCCGGCGTATGTTTTGGGTTGGTCGTGGCGCAGGGTCTGGATCTTCTTCACCGTGTCGGAAATCCGGTTGGCGGCCTCGGTGATTTTGCTGACCCGCCCGGCCAAATGGGCCGGGATATTGCCGTCCATTTCCATCAGCTGGACATTTCCCATCAGGATCATCAACGGCTGGTTGAGTTCGTGGGCCGTGGCACCGGCCATCTGAAGCAGAACCTTCAGGCGTTCCTCCTCGACCACCGATTTCTGCTGCTCGCGGATCTGGCGGTTGACGGCCTCCAGTTCCGCCACGGCACGGCTCAGCTCCAAATTGCTCTGCCGAAGCTTTTTGCGCTGCTGAAACAATTCGACGAAGACATTGACTTTGCTTCTGAGGATGAGCGGGTCCAGCGGCTTGAACAGGTAGTCCACCGCCCCTTTTTCATAGCCGGTAAAGACGTGGGTGTCGTCTTTGCTGATGGCCGTGAGGAAGATGATGGGGATATGGCGGCTTTTTTCGCTGCCCCGCATCAGTTCAGCCACCTCGAAGCCGTCCATTCCCGGCATCTGAACATCCAGGAGAATCAGGGCGAAGGGGTGCTCCAAAACCAGTCCAAGCGCTTCGTTGCCGGACGTGGCGGTAATGATGGACAGCTCCGGCCGCTCAAGGACGCCTTCGATGGCCATGAGATTCTCGGGCCTGTCGTCCACAACCAGGATTTTTATCTTTTCATCTGATGTCATGGTCATGGTCGCGTCCTGTGGGTTCACTGACGGAAAGGCGCTGCGCCGCCCCTTGCGGGTTGGCCGGTTGCGGGGCCATCCAGGTCTTGAGCATGGACGTCAGTTTATCCAGGTTCACCGGTTTGGCCAGGTAATCGTCGGCGCCGGCCTCGATGCACTTGGCTCGGTCTCCTCGCATGGCTTTGGCAGTCAGGGCGACAATGGGGACGGATCGGTAGCGATCCCGGTTTCGAATTTCCTGAATGGCCCGGTAGCCGTCCACTTCGGATATCATGACATCCATGAGGACCAGATCAATGTCCGGAAACCTGTCCAGTTTGTCAAGGCTTTCCTTGCCGGATTTTCCGGTGATCACCACTGCACCCTGGTCCTCCAGAACGTTGGATACGGCAAACACCGTTCGCATGTCGTCGTCTACCAGGAGCACTTTACGGCCCTTTAACCCTGACTGGTGGTTGTCCGCGGCCAGCAGCCGATCCCGGTGGTGGGGGGGCAGTGCTTCAGGCCGCAGGTGGAGACGCGAGACCAGCGCTGGCAGCAGTTGCTCCGGTGTGTCGATCACCTGTAGGTTCACGACCTTTGAAAATGGATCGATGCCGCCTGCAGGTTTACCGTCCGGTGAAGTCCCCGGGAAAAGGAACACCGGCAGTGGATCCTGCTGGAGGCTGGTCAGAAAACGGTGCAGTTGGTCTGCACCGATGACAGGATTTACGATCACGGCGTGGACGGCGTTGGTTTTCAGTACCCTCGTACCCCCGGCAGCCGTGGCTGCCGTTAGGGTGCGAATCGTTTTGCCGCTGACGGCGTCGGTGACCTGGGCGGTGGCGTCCGCATCCGGGGCGACAACGAGGATCGTTCGATCCTGCGTCGATTGCAATTGGCCGATCCGGTGAAAGGCCGCCTTTAGGCGATGGGTGGTGATGGGCGCGATCACATGGCCGGCGGCCCCGTGAACCGCCGCGGCAAAGTCATCGGCTTGCGAAGAAAAAGTAAAAACGGGAATGTGCCGGCTCCTGGGGTTGGCTTTGATTCGATGGACCATCGTCCAGCCGTTGGCATCGGTCAACTTCAGGTTTACGAAAATGGCAGCCGGGAGATGGTAATCGGCGAAATGGAGGCCGGTTTTTAATTGCTCGGCCACCAGCACCTTGTACCCGTTCTGGCAAGCATGGGCTTTGATCGGCTCGGTCGTAGCCGGATCCGCATCGATGATAAGAACACATCTGTCCCCGGGCGACAGTCGATTGCGGTCATCCGGAACCGGATCCACTCCGGGGGGTGCTTCCTTCTCATCCGGGAAAGAAGCCGCCGCTGTCCGGACGGACGTGCGCTGGTGCGTATCTTTGCGGATCACCGCCGGTTGGCTCTCCGCCAGGGGGATGATGGGCAGGTGAAGCGTAAACCGGCTGCCCTTTTCATCTTCACTTTCGAGGGTGATGATGCCGCCCAGCATCCGGGCCAGTTCCCGTGAGATCGAAAGGCCCAATCCTGTGCCGCCATACTTGCGCCGGGTGGAGCCGTCCACCTGCTGGAAAGCTTCGAACACCATCTGTTGCTTGGCCGCCGGAATACCGATTCCCGTATCCACGACACTGATGGCCAGGCAGCCATGGTCACCGGTGTCGTCGGCACCCCGGCAGATGACCAGCTCGCGGGAAACCGTGATTTCCAGGCGGATGGTTCCCCTGGCGGTGAACTTGAAGGCATTGGAGAGAAAATTCTTGAGGATCTGCTCGATCCGCTTGCGGTCGGTGATCAGTCGCTCCGGTACGTCCGGTGCCACATCTACGGTAAACCGGATGCCGCGCTGTTCGGCCAG
The DNA here is from genome assembly GCF_055467485.1 of Desulfosarcina sp. Lineage (NCBI taxonomy): Bacteria > Pseudomonadati > Thermodesulfobacteriota > Desulfobacteria > Desulfobacterales > Desulfosarcinaceae > Desulfosarcina > Desulfosarcina sp. The sequence goes on from NZ_JBUOIV010000034.1 coordinate 25,838, forward strand.
GGGAGCAAAGCTCACCTGAACGGCGTCGGCAATGGATTGGACCCGCACCGCTTGAAGCTCCACCTCCATTTTCCCCGATTCCACCTTGGCCAGATCCAGGATTTCGTTGATCAGGTTCAGCAGGTCTTCTCCCGCCGAATGGATGGTCCGTGCAAACTCGGACTGCCTGGAAGTCAGGTTTTTTTCCTTGTTCTCCAGAAGCAGCCGGGAGAGCAGCAGGATGCTGTTGAGCGGTGTTCTCAGCTCGTGGGACATATTGGCCATGAACTCCGTTTTGTAGCGGCTTGATATCTCGAGCTGTTGGGCCTTTTCCGCCAGTTCCCGGTGGGTTTTTTCCAGTTCGGTATTTTGCTTCAGCATGTCCAGCTTCTGTTTTTCCAGGATGGCCATGTGAGCTTCAAGATCGGCAGCGTTTTTCACCATCTGGGCGTTGGCCGCCTCCAACTCCATCTGCTTGAGCTGGAGCTTTTCCTCGGACGCCTGAAACGCTCGGCTCTGCACCTTCAGTTCGCGGGTGCTCTCTTCCAGCGAGGCTTCACGCGCTTTCAATTGCTGAGCCCGTTTGCGGGACCGCTCCAGCAGTGCTTCCGCCTCCTGCCGGGTTGCTGCGGCGTCGACGGCACCAGCAATGACTGCCGCCGCCGCCTCTACGAAATGGTAATCAAATCGGCTGAATACGCCTGTTTTCGACAATTCCAGAACCCCGTTGGCGGTTTGCCGGCACATCAACGGCGCCACGATCAGATTGGCCAGGTCAGGCGTGGAAACAGGCATTACCAGGCTGCCGCGCGCCTCCTTGTGAAACATCGCGGGGGTTCCTGTACGGGGCCTCCGGTCCAACCGTCCATCTTTCGGGGTCATGACCGGTTGCCGCGCATCATCCGGATGGCCCGGGAAGCGGCTGATGCATGTCAGCACACCCTTGTCATCCATGATGAAAAAATCCGCCTGACACAGATCGAGAAACCCGGAAAGCCATTCGAGTGAATTGAGGCACAGCTCCCCCAGTTCCTGTCCATCGCCGACCATGCGGTGCAGGTCGGCCAGGCCGGATATGAACCGCGACTGGGTCTGGTCTTGCGTGTTGAGATGCTGAATCATCCTGTTGAAGGATGCTGCCAGTTCTCCGATTTCATGGCGGGCGGGTATATGGAGGGTCTGGTCGAAGCGGCCTTGGGCCACCATCGCCGTCTTTCGGGAAAGGTCGCGCACCGGTTCAACGATTGCTTGTGCCAGGATCGCAGATGCCACCAATGCTCCCACGCCAGTCAGGATGACGATGCCAAGGGTGATCGCCCGCAACGGATGGATGGCACCGAACGCAGCCGCCGTTTCGATTTCCGCAATCAAGGCATAATGGGTGTCGCCCGGACGTATCCCTGCGTAGGTGCCGATCACCGGCTTGCCACCCGGCCCTTTATAGGCAAAAGGCTCCGCCAGGGACGACGCGAAACCCTCACCGGTCAGGCCTTCCCGCCACAACCGCGTTGGCGCGGTGTCTATGGTGGCGCCCCGCTGAAGATGCGGCGATCCGGTGGCGCCCGCCAGCAGGCCCAGGTCGGAATCCACCAGGTACAGGTGCGAACCCGGCCCCATAGCCAACGGTGCTTCCAGCATCTGTTGCACGCTGCTGTGGGGAACTTTAAAGGCAATAACGCCGGCGACCGGGCTGTTTTCATCGCGAATGGGGGCGGTCACGAAGGCCGTTACGGTTTCGCCGGCAGGGGTATAGGGCGCAAAGCCGGCAAACCCGGGATTTCCTGATTCAAGGGTTCTGCGAAAGGCCTCGGCAAAGCGGGTTTTTGCTAAACCTCCCTGATTGAGGTTGTCCGCCAGGTCCGCTTGCCCGGCGCTGGAGAACAGAATATTCCCGGTCGGATCAATCATCAGAATGTCACTGTAGCCGTGCAGGCTGGCGTGCAGCTGTATGTCGGATCCGTATGCGGAAGCGGCCATGGCCCAGGGAACGCTGCCAACGAACTCGGCAACCGGTGCCTCAAGCGCTGCATGCTTTCTGACCAGGGTGTTGAAAAAAGAGACCGTGGCGTGTGCCTGGCCCTGCTTGTCGGCGTCAGCCAACCGGTCATCGAAAAACAGTTGAAGCTGACGGCTTTTCAGTTCGGCAGCCATGCGGATGTTCTGGCGGACTTCCTGCTCCAAGCGTTGGTAGGCCGCTTGGTGGCCGATCAACCCGACGAGGACCATGGGTACCATGGCAAGGCCAAAACAGATAAACAGCAGCTGCCGACCCAAACCCCGGCGAAACACCGGGTTCAGGGTGAAGGGTAACAATCGTTCAGGAGACCTGTCTTCCATTGCCATGGCCTTTCTTCAAGGCATATTTTCGTTCAGCAGTCGTTGCACGGCCTCAACCGGCCGGCAGAATCGGACCGCGCGATGGCCGCGGCGATCGAATCGAATGCCCACCCTGGTATTATCGACCGGTCTCCGGACGAATTGAGTATACTTTTCATGCTCAGCAGGCATCGTCAGCCCCCCGTTCTTCAGCTCAAGGTCTGCTGCCAGAAACGCCGGACCAGATTCCTCAGGTGTTCGAATCGATGGCGATCGACCAGGGGCGAGCGTTCCTGCAGATTGAGCCGGTGAACCACGGCCCTGAAAATCAGGTAGGCCTGCCGGAGGCGGTAGGCCGTTACCCCGTCGACTACACCGGTTTCGGCCAGTGCCTGCAGCAGGCGGACATTGTCCGTCCAGCGGCAGATTTCCGGATGGCCGGCCGCGTGCTGCAAGACCAGGTACTGGACCAAGAACTCGATATCCACCATCGCGCCGACATCCTCTTTGATGTCGAACTGGTCAGGTCCGGCCGACAAGCGGCTTTCGCGCATGCGTTCGCGCATTTCGCGCACAGAGGCCTTCAATGTTTCCGGTTCCCGGTGCAGGCAGAGCACCTGGCGCCGGATCGTGGAAAAGGCCTCTGTGAGCAGGCCATCGCCGGTGATGGGGCGGGCCCGGATCAGGGCCTGGTGTTCCCAGGTCCAGGCCTCGTTCATCTGGTAGGTGTGGAATCCGTTGACATGGCTGACCAACAGTCCCGACGCGCCGTTGGGCCGCAGTCGCATATCGGTTTCGTAAAGGGTGCCGGCGGCCGTGTGGGTGGAAAGCATGTGGACCACCCGTTGACCCAGCCGGGAAAAGAAGTGGGTGTTGTCGATGGGACGCTTGCCGCCGACGGTTTCACCGGGGTCGGCTGCGTGCAGAAAGACCAGATCCAGGTCAGATCCGTATCCCAGCTCGATTCCCCCCAGTTTGCCGTAGCCGATGACGGCAAAGCCCCGTTCGCAGGTCTGGCCCTTCAGGGTGCATGACGGGCGGCCATGCTTTTCGACCAGATGGTTCCAGGAGATCTCCACCACCTTGTCAAGGATCGTTTCGGCAATCCAGGAGAGGTGATCGCTGACCTTCATCAACGGCAGCACATTGGTGATGTCCGAGGCCGCCACCCTCAAGGTGTTGATCTGGCGGAAGATGCACAAGGCCTCTATCTGGTATTCCGGATCGTCATCCGGCACGCTGGCCAGCTGTCGGGCAAGGCCGCTGCGCAAGGCATCGGGGCCGGGGGGGGCGTACAGGGTGCGTGAATCCAACAGCTCATCCAGCACCACCGGGTGGCGGCTCAGGAAGGCGGCGATCCACGGGCTGGCGCTGACCAGTCGAATCAGGTGGGTCAGTGCATCGGGGTATTCGAGGAGCAGGGACAGGTAGCTGATCCGCTGTTGAATGCCCTTAAGCAGCTGCAGAACGCGATTCAGCACGGTTTCGGGATCGTCGCAGCCACCGGCCGCCTTCAACACCCGCGGGATCAGTCGGTCCAGGCGGCGCTTCCCTGCGCTGCTCAGCGAGCGGGTGGCCGGTTCGGACTTAAAGGTGTCCAGAAGGGTGGCGGCGGTAGCGCTGTCATGGAATCCCGCCGCTTCAAGGAGCCCATGGCGTTCGGCGGTTGCTGTGGAAAAGGACCAGGCATCCGACATATCCGCTGCCGCCTGGCCGGCACCACTGTCGGCGGTTGCCTTGGCCTCGGGTTCCAACAGGCCGTCGAAATGCGACCGGACCCGCTCGCGATGTCTGTCGAGGACCTGCGCGTAGCTTTCCCAGGTGTCGAAACCCATGGACCGGGCCAGCTGTAAACGGGCCAGCGGGTCCGACGGCAGTGCATGGGTCTGCTGGTCGCTGGCCTCCTGGAGCCGGTGTTCGGTCTTTCTGAAAAAGCGATAGGCATGGATGAGTTCCCGGCACACCGGCAGGGGTACAAACCCCTCTTTGCCCAGGGTATCCAACACGGTCTGGATTGCCGGTTGCTGGAGCGCCGGCAGAATGCCGCCCCGGATCAACTGGAACATCTGGCCAAAAAATTCGATTTCCCGAATGCCGCCGCTGCCCAGCTTGATATTGTCGTGCAGCTTCTTTCTGCGGACTTCGGCGGTGATCTTTTGCTTCATCTCCCTTAGCGACTCAAACACGCCGAAATCGAGGTACCGCCGATAGACGAACGGCCGCAGGCGCCGAAGCAGCTTTTGCCCCGCAACCCGGTCTCCGGCCACCACATCGGCCTTGATCAGGGCGTAACGTTCCCATTCACGGCCCTGGAACTGGTAATAGTCTTCCATATGGTCGAAATTCATGACCAGCGGACCGCCGTCTCCATAGGGTCGCAGCCGTGTATCCACCCTGAACACAAAGCCGTCGGCGGTGTTTTCACCGATGGCCTGGATCAGGTAGCGGCACAGCCGGGTAAAAAAAGCCTCGTTGGACAGGGGGCGGTGGCCGCCCCGGGTTTCACCGCTGGCCGGGAAGGTGAAAATCAGATCCACATCGGACGAGAAATTGAGCTCGCCGGCACCCAGCTTCCCCATGCCGATGACCACCAGGTGCTGGCAGGTGCCGGCTTCGTTCTCGGGAACGCCGTCGGTCGCACGCATGCGGTCAAACAGCAACCCCAGGGCCCCATCGATTGCCGCCGCGGCCAGGGCGGAAAGATCGGCCATGGTGTCGTCCAGATCGCAGATGCCGGCCAGGTCCCGCACGGCAATGCGCACCATCTCCCGCCGCCGGAATTGACGCAGGGCGGTTTTCAAGCGTGCCAGCAGGTCGTCCATGGGGATGTCCGGGGCCGCCGTTGACACCGGCAGGAGCAACTGCGTCAGGCGGACGGCCATGTGGCCGTCGTCGTATGAGTTGAACAGATCGTTGCTGTCGACCAGATCCAAGGCCATGTGCGCGTTGCGGATGCAGCTGGCCGAGACGAACTCGCTGAAATCGAAGGCCGCTGCCAGTGCCTTTGCGCCGGCCGAGGTGGAGGAAAAAGGCCTGCCGGTGGCCCGGGCTTCCCGGCAGAAGACCAGCCATTGATCGTGTTGATGTCGGTCCAGGAATTCGGCGGGGAGGGTTTTCATGGCAAGGGGGCTTTCGTTTTTGTGGTATAATGGAATGATCGGTCAGGTGCCGGTAGCTGCCCGAAAAAACTGCTGAACAGGATGCGGCAGGTGTAACAGGAGGGTATCAGATTCACTGAAATTTGCCAAGATCAGTATTTTTTCGATAGGTTACAATCCCTCTGGACGACAGCCCTGGAATTTACAATATTGTCATTTGATTGAAAATTATATTGCAGTAATGTAAAAACTTGCCCTATAGACAGTGATCTGACCGATTCGCCAGGTTAATATGCAATTGGATTTCAGTGAGTTCTATATTATGGTATGCAACTTGCTCATTCGTTCACTCCCGGTCCGTCATTGACAGGTCAATGGCGGCCTTTTTTGCCACGGCAGCCAAAGGAGTTTATCAACCATGTGCCGACTGTTTGCCATGACCAGTGACACCCCCGTCTCTCCCATGATCGCCCTGGAAGCCATGGACGTCATGCGTGAGGGCCACGACGGATCCGGGGTCGGTCTGTTTCTGCGCGACCTTGGCGGGCCCTTCGAGGAGATCAAGGACGCACCCATCCTGTCCGGAATCTTCAGCGAAGCGGGACTGCGGCGTCTGGATTCCTTCATGATGGATAACGGGTTCATGACCAAATACAAGATCACCATCAAGGTCCCCAAAAACCCGCCCCCCGGCGTCCCCAAGCGGGACATCTACCTGATTCGCGCCTACGAATACCCCGAAGAGTGGGATGACTATACCCAGGCGGCGCTTTATGAAAAGCTTTTGGAGATTCGCCTCCGGCTGCGGACCATGGGCGAGGAGAAGGATGATATGATCGTTTTCTCCTTCTGGCCGGACGTGATCATGCTCAAGGAGATCGGCGACCCCCTGCAGGTAGCCAACTACCTGAAACTGGACCGCAAGGAGCTGCACGCCCGGGTCATTATGGCCCAGGGCCGGCAGAACACCAACTATGCCATCAACCTGTACGCCTGCCACCCGTTTTTCATCCAAGGCTACGCCTCCATGACCAACGGCGAATGCACGGCATTCACCCCTATCCGGGAGTTCCTGCTGTCGCGCAACTTTCCCGGGTACTCGGGTTACCAGAGCGACTCGGAGGTATTCACCCACATCCTGCACTACACCCAGACGCGGCTGGGACTGGATATTTCGGCCTACAAACACGTGATTACGCCGCTGCAGGATGCCGATATCGCGGCGCACCCCGACGCCGAGCTGTTGACCCAGCTCAAGCAGTCATGCCGTCGGTTGATCATCGACGGGCCCAACTGCGTTATCGGATGCCTGCCGGATCACAGTCTCTTCATGGTCCAGGACCGCAAGAAGCTGCGTCCCGGCGTGGTGGGCGGCCGACCTGGTCGATATGCCTTCTCCTCTGAAATTTGCGGCCTGGACTTTGCGGTTCCCGATCGCGACAAGAGCAAAGACTTTCAACCCATGCATCTGGACACGGTCATTGTCGGACCGCAGCGCCAGGAGGTTTCCATATGCAGCCAAACGCAACCATTAGCCCTTCTACACTGAGCGTTAAGGATCTGCCATGGCAGATCCTCTGGCACAAAGACAAGTGCACCCTGTGCGGCCGCTGCACGGCGGTATGCCCGGTGAATGCCATCGAACTGGGCGTGTTCCGCAAACGGCGCGTCAAGGTCTCCCTGCAGCCTCAGGGCAACCCCGCCAGCAGCTTCGACGTTTACCACGGCATCCGTCAGAAGACCGACCCGGCTTATGCCTGTGTGGGCTGTGCCACCTGCAGTCTGGTGTGCCCCAACGACGCCATTTTCCCCATGCGGTCCGACGAGGCGGACAAGCTTCGCTACCACATCAACCGCGGCGGCCAGCCGCGCAGCCGCGGCGGCCGGCGCAACACACCCGGCGGTATCCTGGACCAGATCAAGTTTATCCGCATCTCCATGCTCACGGACCCGGCCCTGGATGCCGGCCGTCACGAATTTGAGCTGCGGACCCTGCTGGGCAGGATCCTGCCTCCGGAACAGAACCTGAAGTTCGTGAATGAGAATGGATGGATCCCGCCGGTTCGGGAGATCTACCCCCTGATCATCGGCGGCATGAGCTTCGGTGCGCTTTCCCCCAATATGTGGGAGGGGCTGCAGATGGGGGTGGCTTACCTCAATGAGGAAATGGGCATGCCGGTGCGCATGTGCACCGGTGAAGGCGGCTGTCCGCCGCGCCTCCTCAGAAGCCCCTTTCTGAAATACGTGATCCTGCAGATCGCCAGCGGTTATTTCGGCTGGGACGAGATCATCCACGCCATACCTGAGATGGTGGAAGATCCCTGCGCCATCGAGATCAAGTACGGCCAAGGGGCCAAGCCCGGCGACGGCGGATTGCTCATGTGGCATAAAGTCAACAAACTGATTGCCGCCATCCGCGGTGTGCCGGCCGGGGTCAGCCTGCCCAGTCCGCCCACCCACCAGACCCAGTACTCCATTGAAGAGTCGGTGGCCAAGATGATTCAATCCATGTACATGGCCTGGGGCTTCAGGGTCCCGGTATATCCCAAGATTTCGGCCACATCCACGGCCATGGCGGTACTCAACAACCTTACCCGGAATCCCTATGCCGCCGGTCTGGCCATCGATGGAGAGGACGGGGGCACCGGTGCCGCCTACAACGTCTCCATGGATCACATGGGCCACCCGATCGCCACCAACGTCCGGGACAGCTACCTGAACCTGGTCAAGGTGGGCATGCAGAACGAGATCCCCATTTTTGCCGGGGGCGGTGTCGGAAAAAGCGGCAATCTGGCTGCCAATGCCGCCGCTTTGATCATGCTTGGGGCCAGCGGCGTCCAGACTGGAAAATACATCATGCAGGCCGCCGCCGGCTGCCTGGGATCGGAGACGGATCGCTGCAACATCTGCAACATCGGCCGCTGTCCCCGGGGAATCACCTCCCAGGATCCGCGCCTCTACCGGCGCCTGGATGTCGAGTTGGTGGCCGAACGGGTGGTGGATCTTTTCCTGGCCTTTGACACGGAACTGAGAAAAATCATGGCCCCCCTGGGCCGGTCCACGGCGCTGCCCATCGGTATGTCGGACGCCCTGGGCATCAGCGATTACCATGCCGCCCAGCGGCTTGACATCAAGTATGTGGTGTAAACAGGTTGGTAGGCTGCAGCGGTTCAGACTAAAGAAAAAACCGGCAGCAATGCCGAATGTTTCTGCAGCCTATAGGCGAACAACCTGAACACCTTTTTATATCCATCGGAGAACACCTGATGACGGAAAACAGACAGCCTTTCAGTATATCGGGAAAGCGTGACGGGGAGCGCCTGGCTTCACGGGTCCTCGAAGAACAGATTCAACAAGCCGTGCAGGCCGGCCATCGTCAGCTGGTCATTCGCGCCTTTGGCCAGCACGGCATCGGCGGCCGTCTCTGGCGGTCCGATGGCGAGCCCGTACAGGTCACGATCGACGGCCATGCCGGCCAGCGGTTGGGATCCATGGGATATCCGGGTACGTTTATCGACGTGCTGGGTCCGGCCTCGGACGATGTGGGCTGGCTCAACGCCGGTGCGACGATCACCGTTCACGGTCACGCGTCCAACGGCGTGGCCAACGGCATGGCCCAGGGAAAGGTATACATTGCCGGCAATATCGGCGCCCGGGGCATGACCATGACCAAGTTCAACCCCCGCTTCGAGCCGCCCGAGCTTTGGGTGTTGGGGTCTGCGGGGGACTATTTCGCCGAGTTCATGGCCGGAGGCGTGGCCGTGATCTGCGGCCACGAACCCCAGAATCCCGAAAACGTGTTGGGCCACCGCCCCATGGTGGGTATGGTTGGCGGCCGCGTGCTGTTTCGCGGCCCGCATCAGGGTTTCAGTCATGCCGATGCCAAGATGGTGCCCATCGATGACGACACCTGGCGCTGGCTGGCTGACGGGCTTGAAGGTTTTTTGGGGGCCATCGACCGGCTTGAACTGCTCGAGCGCCTGACGGTCCGCGACACCTGGCAGTTGATTGCCGCCCGGACGCCCCAGGACAAGATTGGCGTCGAACGGCGCTCCATGGCCGACTTCAGAAAAAACGTCTGGGATGTCAAGCTGGGCAAAGGCGGCATCGTCGGCGATCTCACCGACCTTGACCGCAGCGCCATTCCGCTGATCACCCACGGTGACCTGCGGCGCTTCGTTCCCGTGTGGGAAAACCGCAAATTCAAGGCTCCTTGTGAATCCACCTGCCCGTCAGGGATACCGGTGCAGGAGCGCTGGCGGCTGGTGCGCGAGGGGCGGGTCGATGAGGCGGTGGACCTGGCCCTGGCCTTCACCCCCTTTCCGGCCTCTGTGTGCGGGTATCTGTGCCCCCACCCCTGCATGACCGCATGCACCAAAGGGTCGGCCTTTATGACGCCGGTGGACGTGTCCCAACTGGGCCGGGCCAGCATCCATGCCAGCATGCCGCAGCTGCCGCCCCTTTCCGGCAAACGCATCGCCGTGGTCGGCGGCGGTCCCGCCGGCATATCCACGGCCTGGCAACTGCGGCGGTTGGGCCATGAGGCGGTGGTGTTCGACAACGCCCCCACGCTGGGCGGCAAGATCGCATCGGTGATCCCGAACAGCCGAATTCCAGCCGAGGTGGTGGGAAAGGAACTGGCACGGGCGGCCGAGGTGATCCCCCATGTTCACCTCCAGCAGCAGCTGAACCAGTCCGATATGGCCCAACTGGTTGCCGATTATGATTTCGTGATTGTGGCCACCGGTGCACAAAAACCGAGGACCCTGCCCGTTCCGGGCAGAGAGCGGTTGGTTACGGCCATGGACTTTCTGTCCGACGCCAAGCAAAACCGGGTCAAGCCGGGCGATCGGGTGGTGATCATCGGGGCGGGCAACGTGGGTTGCGACGTGGCCACCGAGGCAGCCCGCCTGGGCGCCAGGCAGATTACCCTGCTGGACGTCCAGGAGCCGGCCAGCTTCGGCAAGGAGCGTGAAGACGCCGAGGCGGCGGGCGCCCTGTTCCGCTGGCCGGTGTTTACCCGCCAGATTACCGACCGGGGCGTGGAACTGGAATCCGGGGAGCTGATCCCCGCCGACACGGTGGTCGTCTCCATCGGCGATGCACCGGATCTGGACTTCCTGCCGGGCGACGTGGCTACGGAGCGTGGCTTCGTGGCTGTTAACGAGGACTACCAGACATCCAACCCCAAGGTGTATGCCATCGGTGACGCGGTGCGGCCCGGACTGCTCACTGACGCCATCGGTGCCGGGCGGCGGGCTGCCGAAACCATTTCGGAGATCCTGGCCGGCAAGCGGCCCGGCGCGGACCGCAAGATGGTCATCGACATCAACCGCATTTCCCTGGAATACCTGGACCCCCGGATTATTCAGTATGAAGATATGGATCAGTGCGGTTCCCAGTGCTCCTCCTGCGGCACCTGCCGGGACTGCGGCATCTGCGTGGCCATGTGTCCGGAAGCGGCCATCAGCCGGAAGGCTATGGGGGATGTCTCCTTCGAATATGTGGTGGACCCGGACCGCTGCATCGGCTGCGGATTCTGTGCCGGCGCCTGTCCCTGCGGCATCTGGGATCTGGTGGAGAATACCCCCATGGGGTGATGTCGGCCGCCTAATTGATTGACTGAAAAGGCAGGCCGGTTGGTCTGCCTTTTTTAGGGGGTTGATTTGCCGGGCAGATGTGGTAATTGACCACAGGACTTTGACGTGTTCATCAATTGTACATAAGCACAGCGGCGAGTCCGACCCGCTAAAAAAAGCAGACAGTATGCAAGCATTGTTAGTACTTGAAGACGGCCGCACGTTCCCATGCCGATCCTTTACCGGCCCCGGGGAAGCCAGCGGCGAGGTGGTGTTCAACACCAGCATGACCGGTTATCAGGAGGTGCTCACCGACCCGTCCTACAGCGGCCAGATGGTCACCATGACCTATCCGCTGATCGGCAACTACGGTGTCAACGACGAAGATGTCGAGTCCGCACGGATCCAGGTCGCCGCATTTCTGGTCAAGGAGTACCAGCCGTTTCCCAGCAACTTCAGATCCACGCAATCCCTTGCCGACTACCTTGCCGGCCAGGGGGTTCTGGGCGTCGAAGGGTTGGATACCCGTGCCCTGACCCGCCATATCCGCAATGGCGGCGCCATGCGCGCCATTATTTCCACCACTGACCGGGATCCCGTATCCCTGACACGGCGTGCCAAGGCTGTTCCCAGCATGGTGGGTATGGACCTGGCCCGGGACGTCACCACCGCGCAGGCTTACCGCTGGAACGGCGGCAAACCTGAACAGCTGGACGCTGGCTTGAAATTGAATGCCGGCGTCTGGCGGCATCGCGGGGATCGCCCATCGGTGGTGGCCATTGATTTCGGCCTGAAGTACAATATTGCCCGATGCCTGGAGCGCGTCGGATTCGAGGTCGTGGTCGTGCCGGCCGCAACCGATGCATCGGCCATCATGGCCATGGCGCCGGACGGCCTCTTTCTCTCCAACGGCCCCGGCGACCCGGAACCGGTCGTCTACGGCGTCGATACGGTCAGGGAACTGCTGGGCCGCTTGCCCATCTTCGGCATCTGTCTGGGCAACCAGATTCTGGGTCTGGCCCTGGGCGGGCGTACCTATAAATTGAAATTCGGCCACCGCGGTACCAATCAGCCGGTCAAGAACCTGGCCACTGGCAAGGTGGAGATCACCTCCCAGAATCATGGTTTCGCCGTGGATATGGACAGCCTGGGAGCCGATACCGTCGAGGTGTCCCACATCAACCTGAACGACAACACCGTGGAGGGCATCCGGCACCGCCGGCTGCCGGCCTTTTCAGTCCAATACCACCCGGAGGCATCTCCGGGGCCGCACGATGCGGCCTACCTGTTCGATCAGTTCAGGGACATGATGAAAACCATCTGAAAATGGCAGACGGATTCGCAGGAAATAAGACTTTTCTCTGCATAATGGTGACCCGGCTGAAGACAATTTCATGACGCCAACTTCTGGATTCTGACTTTCGGATTCTACCCAAACGCAAATGCCCAAACGCACGGATATCCATAAAATCCTGATCATCGGCGCCGGCCCCATTATCATCGGCCAGGCCTGTGAGTTCGACTACTCCGGCACCCAGGCGTGCAAAGCCCTCAAGGAAGAGGGCTACGAGGTGGTGCTGGTGAATTCCAACCCGGCCACCATCATGACCGACGAGGGCATCGCCGATGTTGTTTATATCGAGCCGCTCACCGTGGAAGTCCTGGCTCGCATAATCGAAAGAGAACGCCCGGACGGCCTACTGCCCACCCTGGGGGGGCAGACCGGCTTGAACACCGCCGTGGAGGTGGCCCGGCAAGGGGTTCTGGAACGCTTCAACGTGGAACTCATCGGCGCCTCCCTGGATGCCATCGAAAAGGCCGAATCCCGGGACCGCTTCCGTGATGCCATGCACCGCATCGGCTTGCGCATTCCCCGCAGTGGTATCGCCAACTCCATGGAAGCGGCCCGCGACATTGCCGACGACATCGGTTTCCCGCTGATCATCCGGCCCAGCTATACCCTGGGAGGCACCGGCGGAGGCGTGGCCTATAATCCCGAGGACCTGGAAAACATCGCCAAATCGGGTATGGACGCCAGTCTGACCCATCAGATCATGCTGGAAGAGTCGGTGCTGGGGTGGAAGGAATACGAGCTGGAGGTGATGCGCGATCACGCCGACAACGTGGTGATCATCTGTTCCATCGAAAACCTGGACCCCATGGGCGTGCACACCGGGGACTCCATCACCGTGGCCCCGGCTCAGACCCTCACGGACCGGGAGTACCAGGCCATGCGGGACGCCTCCCTGGATATCATGCGCGAGATCGGGGTGGATACCGGCGGCTCCAATGTCCAGTTTGCCGTCAATCCGCAGAACGGGGACATGATCGTCGTGGAGATGAATCCGCGTGTGTCGCGGAGCAGCGCGCTGGCCTCCAAGGCCACGGGTTTTCCCATCGCCAAAATCGCCGCCAAACTGGCCGTGGGCTACACCCTTGACGAAATTCCCAATGACATTACCGGGGAGACCCTGGCTTCCTTCGAACCCACCCTGGACTATTGCGTGGTTAAAATTCCCCGGTGGACGTTCGAAAAATTTCCGGAAACCCAGGACCTGCTGACCACGGCCATGAAGTCGGTGGGTGAAACCATGGCCATTGGCCGGACCTTCAAGGAGGCCTTTCAAAAGGGACTGCGGTCCCTGGAAATCGGCCGTTTCGGTTTCGGCGCCGACGGCAAGGATCTGCCGGAGGCGGACGGTGCGTCACCCTCCCTGGACGAGATCGAGCAGAAGCTGGTCATTCCCAATTCCCAGCGGCTGTTCTACTTGCGTTACGCCCTTCAGGCGGGCATGTCCATCGAGACGATATACCAGATGACCGCTATCGACCCCTGGTTTCTCTTCCAGCTGGAACAGATTTTCCGTATGGAGCAGGACTTGGTGAAGGCCGGCGAGACGGCAGGACGGTCCGGCGCCCCGGCAGAGGAGCGGTTGTCCGCCCTGACCGCCGACCGGCTGACCCGGGCCAAGGCTTTTGGGTTTTCCGACGTCCAGATCGCCCATCTCATCGGCAGTACGGAAAAAGCGGTGGAGCGGACACGCAAAGACCTGGGCATCCGGCCCGTGTATAAACTGGTGGACACCTGCGCGGCGGAATTTCGGGCCGCCACCCCCTATTACTATTCCACCTTTGAAACCGAATGCGAAGCCCGGGTGTCGGATCATAAAAAAGTGATGATTCTGGGCGGCGGGCCCAACCGCATCGGCCAGGGCATCGAGTTCGACTACTGCTGTGTGCACGCTTCCTTCGCCCTGCGGGAGATGGGTGTGGAGAGCATCATGGTCAACAGCAACCCGGAAACGGTGAGCACCGACTACGATACCTCGGACAAGCTCTACTTCGAACCGCTGACTCGAGAGGATGTGCTGCACATCGTGGAGAAGGAAAAGCCTGCCGGCATCATCGTCCAGTTCGGCGGCCAGACCCCGCTGAATCTCTCCACCCCGCTGCACGCAGAGGGCGTTCCCATCCTGGGTACCCAGCCGGAAAGCATCGACCGGGCCGAAGACCGGGAGCTGTTCCAGGCCATGCTCAACAAGCTGGGGCTCATGCAGCCGGCCAACGGCACGGCCCTGTCCATCGCCGAGGCGCTGGCGATCGCCGATACCATCGGTTATCCGGTGATCGTGCGCCCCTCCTTCGTCCTGGGCGGGCGGGCCATGAAGATTGTATACGATCCCAAAGATATGGAGACGTTTACCCGGTTGGCCATCCTGGCCTCTCCGGGTCACCCGGTGCTCATCGACAAATTCCTGGAGGCGGCCATGGAAGTGGATGTGGACGCCATTTCTGATGGATCCGTCACCATTATCGGCGGCATCATGGAACACATCGAGGCGGCCGGTGTCCACAGCGGCGACTCCGCTTGCGTGTTGCCCCCCTACAGCATCGGCAGTGACATGATTTCCCGGATCACAGCGGCCACCAAGGCCATGGCCGCCGAACTGAAGGTGGTGGGGCTGATGAACGTCCAGTATGCCCTAAAGGACAACCAGCTTTATGTAATCGAGGTCAATCCCCGGGCGTCCCGGACCATTCCCTTCGTCAGCAAGGCCACCGGTATCCCGTTGGCCAAGCTGGCCACCAAGGTCATGCTGGGTAAAACCCTTGCCGAACTGGGACTTACCCAAGAGGTGGTGCCCCTACACCAGTCGGTGAAGGAGGCCGTGCTTCCCTTCGACCGCTTCCCGGATGTGGATACCCTGTTGGGGCCGGAGATGAAATCCACCGGAGAAGTGATGGGCATCGGGACCGATTTCGGCCTGGCCTATGCCAAGGCACAGTTGGCGGCCGGTCAGCGATTGCCCCTGTCCGGAACGGTTTTCATCAGTGTGGGCGACGAAGACAAGGCGGCCATTCTGGCGGTGGCCGATCAATTTGATAAGATGGGATTCACCATTCTGGCCACCGACGGCACGTGGTCCCATCTTTGCGCCAATGGGATCCCGGCCGAGCGGATCAACAAGGTGTCCCAGGGCCAACCCCATGCCGCCGATGCCATCAAGAACGGACGGATACAGCTGATCATCAACACCGGCACCGGTGACGAACCGCGCCGCGACGGCTATACTATCCGTCGGGCAGCCCTCAAATTCAAGGTGCCTTACGCCACTACCGCCGCCGGCGCGCTGGCGGTATGCCGGGCGGTCGGCGCCTTGAGAGAAAAACCCTTTGAAGTCAAGGCGATTCAGGACTACCACGGGTAACGGGCCATGCCGGTTTCCCGTGTGCAGCCTTGAGGCCTGCAAGGCAAAAGACCATGAACCCATCTGCGACCATGAGCCGGGAATCCATCGGCGATGACAAACCCCGCGAAGCCTGCGGCCTTTTCGGGGCGTTCAATCATCCGGATGCGGCGAAAATGTGTTATTTCGGGCTCTATGCCCTTCAGCACCGCGGCCAGGAGAGCGCCGGTATCGCCGTTGCCGAGTCTGGCGCCATCGATGAATACAAGGGCATGGGACTGGTTCCCGACGTCTTCGACATGGACATCCTGGAGGGCCTTAGCGGTCCCAGCGCCATCGGACACGTGCGCTACTCCACCACCGGCAGTTCGGTGGTGGCCAACGCCCAGCCCCTCGTGGCCCGCCACCGCAATCGAGCCTATGCCGTGGCCCACAACGGCAACCTGGTCAACGCTCACCATTTGAAAGCGGAGCTGGAGGATAGTGGTTCCATCTTCCAGACCACCATGGACAGCGAGGTGTTCCTGCACCTTTTCGTGCGCAACCTGAATCTCGGCTTCGAGGAGGCGCTCAAGGCCTCCGTGGCCAGGATGAAAGGGGCTTTTTCCATGGTGGTGCTCACCAGCCGGGGAGAAATTATCGGCATCAAGGACCCTCTCGGCTTCCGTCCCCTGTGCCTGGGTAAACTCAACGGCACGTGGGTGCTGGCATCGGAAACCTGCGCGCTTGATCTGGTGCAGGCGGAATTCGTCCGGGAACTGGATCCGGGCGAGATCGTCATCATCAGCAGCGAGGGCGTCAAGAGCGTCCACACCAAAACCCCCAAGCGCCGGTCATTCTGCATTTTCGAGTTCATCTACTTCGCCCGGCCGGACAGCACCTTTTTCGGCCACAACGTCTACCTCACGCGAAAGGCCCACGGCCGGCGGCTGGCCGAAGAGTCCCCGGTGGACGCTGACCTGGTCATGCCCTTTCCCGATTCCGGCACCTACTCGGCCCTGGGCTATTCGGAAGCCTCGGGTATTCCCTTCGAAACGGGCATGATCCGCAATCACTACGTGGGGCGAACCTTTATCCAGCCCACCCAGAGCATGCGGGACTTCGGGGTCCGGGTAAAACTCAATCCCATCAAGGAACTGCTCAAGGGCAAGGACATCATCATCATCGAAGATTCGATTATCCGTGGCACGACGGTCAAGACCCGGGTCAAGGCCCTGCGGGAGCTGGGCGTCAAGCGCGTTCACCTGCGGGTAAGCGGGCCGGCCCACCGCTTTCCCTGTCATTACGGCATCGATTTTTCCACCAAAGGCGAACTGATTGCGGCCAGAATGAGCGTGGAGGAACTCCGCACGCATTTAGGACTCGACACCTTGAACTACCTGAGCCTGGAAGGACTGCTCTCATCCACCGGCATCGAAAACCCGGAGGACCATTTCTGCAAGGCCTGCTTCGACGGATGCTACCCGGTCCAGTTCGATGAGAACCTGTCCAAGCACTGCATGGAAGCAAAATAGGGATCCGTGATTTTCGGTCCGGGCTTTGACAGCCGACTTGTGTTCCGTTAATGATGCCCATGACGCTTGCCTTTCCGGCGCCGTCACATTAGTATACGTTGTATAGGAACATCAACGAATCGTTATCGCCAGGGGGATTTCATGATCGAGTCCAAATACCTGAAGGAAAATATCGAAAATATTCAACGGCTCATGTCCATCTCGGCGCTGAAGCATTTCGAGACCCGCAATCTGGGCAAGCTGCTTCGCCTCAGCAAAATACGCCAGTACGAAGACGGGGAAATCATCATCCAGGAAGGGGACATGGATCCCTGGCTCTACTTTTTGCTGTCCGGGAAAATCCGGATCACCAAAGAAGGCGAGGAGATCAGCACCATCAGCAAAAAAGGTGAAATCTTCGGTGAAATGCGCATTATCGACGACCAGACGCGCAGCGCCACGGTACTGGCCGACGGCAAGACCATCTGCCTGGCCGTGGACACCTCGGCCGGAAACCGGCTATCCACCTCCGAGCAAAAGGACGAGCGCCTGGACTTTTTGCTTTTGCTCTACCGGATTTTCGCTGAGTATATGACCTACCGCCTGCGCCTGACCAATGAAGAACTGATCCGGTCCAAAAAAGAAGTGCGGCGTCTGGGCGGTGCCGCCAGTCCGAATTCGGACCCGGAGGACGACGACGATTTGGAAAACTTCATGAAATCGATGTAGGGGCGGACATCACCCGATGCGAAAAACCGTCTCTTTTACCCGTCATTCCGCCAACATCTTCTTCCATATCCTTACCCGGTGTAATCTTCGCTGCCGCCATTGCTACATCAATCCCGATCAGCATGGCCGGAATACCCTTGATATCGATACCATTGAGCGGTGGCTGGCGCTGTTTGCCCACCGGCACCCATTGCCCAATGTGATTTTTCTGGGCGGCGAACCCACCTTGCACCCGGATCTGTCGGTTGCCGTCAAGCGGTCCAGGCAGCTGGGCTACGCCTCGGTGACCATCGACACCAACGGGTATCTTTTTCACGACATTTTGAGTCGGGTGTCGCCCGAGGAGGTGGATTACTTCAGCTTCAGCCTGGACGGACCCGATCCCTCGGTCAACGACCCCCTGCGCGGAGACGGTAGTTTCAAGCAGTGCACCCAGGGCATTGCGGCAGCCAAAAGGCATGGTTTTTCAGTCAGCCTGATCTATACGGTGAGTCGGGCCAACATCGATCATCTGCAGCGCATGCCGCCCCTGCTGGCAAAACTGGGGGTGGACCGCTTTTTCATTCAGGTCATCGGCGTTCGGGGGCAGTGGAAAGAAGATGCCCAACGGGTAAAGACCCTTTCCCAGGTAGACCGGGACACCTGGCTGGCAGTCATCCCTCCGGTGGCCGAAAGCGTTGCCCGGCGGGGAATTGCCGTCACTTTTCCCAAGGTGTTCCTGGACCCCGACGAGCCTTTCGAATGCGCCGGACTGGTGGCGGACAACTACTTCATCTTTCCTAACGGCCGGGTCTACCGGTGCCCCCTGTGCGAGGATTACGCCCTGCACAGCCTCGAAATCCGCGATGACCGGCTGATTGAGACCGCCAAGGTCAACGAGTTGGACCTGTTTCCCCTGCTGATCCCCGAAGGATGTGTCATGAACCGCATCATCCAGCCGCGCAACCTTCCCCCTGCCGTGAATGGCGAACTGCCTTATCAAATCGCCTGCTGTATGCTCAAAGAAGAGATCACCCCCCAGTTGCAATAGCCGGCGGCCTCCAGATCCTGTGTTGTCAAGGGTTCGCAGTAGAATTGCTACGGCTTCACCCGTGGCGCCTTGGCTCTGAAGCCCTCCGGCTATCGCAACGCCATGGACGTCGGCCTACGGTGGTGATGTCCGGTTCAAGTCACGGCCCGAATAAATGACATTTCCATCGTTTGCCGAAGTCCTTTGATTCTTTTGAGGGACGCCTGAAGGATCTGCATTTCTGCAGGCTTTTTTTTCAGGATGCGTGTCTGTGCCGGGCACAGGTACCAGGTGCAGACAAAGGGTCGCTGGATCCGATCCAGTCGGCAGCCGTGCGGGCTTTCGTAGCGGCAGTGGTCTGCCTGCCGGTCGAGCAGCTGCCGCTCGGGCACCGGAAGGCCGGCGAGGTGGAGGAAGAGGAGGTCTTTGAAATCGGCCCACACCCATGCCCGCCGGCAGCAGACGTCTCTACAGCCGGGGCAGGTTGTCCGGCACAGGCGCTCCATGAGGGGGGAAATCGATTCGAGTCGGCGTTTCATCCGGTGGGCCTGCAGGTGGGATTCGATGAGCACCGCCCGGTTTTTCCCAATGGTGTGCGCCAGGCAGGTATTGGCCTCCTGCCACAGGGCGGGCGTGTGCCAGGGGACCGATGAAAGGTGGGAAGCCATGGCCGATTCATACCCCCTTTCCATCGGTTTTTCAAATTCCCGGCCTTATTTGTTGCCTTGACGGATGCATGCGGATATGAGAAGGCCAAACTCGCAACTGACCTCGCAGCGATGGAACAAAAACGGATCCGTCCGCCGGGCAAGGCAAGTTCCCAGAATAGTATTTCTGCCGTCTTGGGTCTTTGATGTAAAACAGATAATTATACCTGCTTTTTCCTTTAAACTGAACCGGCAACACATGAACCCCTTCGATTTCGCAGCACACTATCCGCGTCCGGAATAAGCGCCAAACGTGCTGCAACCAGGAGTATGACAACCATGAGACTTGGCATCATCGGCCTGCCCCAGTCGGGCAAAACCACTGTTTTCGAAGCGTTGACCCGCAGTGTCGCCGCCGACGGCAACCGCCAGGAAAGCCGCATCGGCACGATCACCGTCCCGGACAAGCGGGTGGAGGTCTTGAGCGAGATGTACAATCCCCGCAAAACCATCTTCGCCCAGGTGGAGTACTTCCTGCCCGGCAAGGGGGATCACGCTGGGGCCGCCAAAAAGGACCAGCTTCTCTGGACCCAGGTACGGGACTGCGATGCCCTGATCCACGCAGTGCGCAATTTCAACATTTACGGGATGGATGCGCCGACACCCAGCGCCGATATGGCTGCCCTGGACCAGGAGTTGATCATCTCCGATCTGGTCGTGGTGGAAAAGCGCCTGGAACGCCTGGCCCTGGACGAGCGTCGCGGCAAGAAACCCAATCCCGAGGAGATCGCCCTGCTGAATCGCTGCAAGGAACACCTGGACAATGAAATCCCGTTGCGCCGCTTTCCCGAGATCGCCACGGCCAAGCTGTTGCGTGGATTCGCTTTTCTGTCGGCCAAACCCATGTTGGTCCTGTGCAACAATGAAGACGATGATGACAGCCTGCCTGCGGCCGACCAACTGCCCGATGGGCAGGCGTGCATGGTGATCCGGGCCAAGCTGGAACAGGAACTGGCCCAGATGTCCGACGACGAGGCCCTCGAATTCCTGGCCGAGTTCAATATCAACGCCTCGGCGACCGACCGGGTCATCGTGCGATCCTACGATCTGATGGGGCTGATCTCGTTTTTCACGGTGGGTGAAGACGAAGTGCGGGCGTGGACGATCGGCCGGGATACCGATGCCGTGGATGCGGCCGAGGTGATTCACTCGGACATCAAAAAAGGGTTCATCCGGGCCGAGGTGCTGGCCTACGACGACCTCATGGAGGCCGGAACCTATGCCGAGGCCCGCAAAAAGGGAACCGTCCGGCTGGAAGGCAAGACTTACAAGGTCTGTGACGGGGATATCATCAACTTCCGTTTCAACGTCTGACGCCGCACGGCCCATTACAGGTAAGGCGGCCGGCCACCGGAAAAGATCAGCTTGCTGTAGGTGCGGTCCCTTGCCTGCACGGGCTGCGCCCTGATAAACTGGCGAACGTAACCGGGTATCTCTCCCGTGTTCAGATAGGTTTTGAAATCGTTTTCAATTCTGGCCATGGAAAAGGGCCACACGCCGCCGGCCTGTTGAAAAAGCGCATGCACGCTGCAACCACAGGAAAAGGCCACATCCGACAGATCTCCGTCTTCACCGATCACATCCAGCGGCGCCAGGCGACGCTCCAGTATGATTTTGAGTGCTCCGTACAAAGCCGCCAAGCACAAAAATATGATCATCGTCTTCATGACAACCGATCCTTTCACCATGGGGGTAAGCAATCCATGGGGTCAAGATCGTTCTGACACGGACGGTTGTCAAGCCCTGCCCGCGGGAGCCTGGTTGCGGGGGGCGCACCGACCCCGCGTGTGCCCAAGCGATGCGATGATCAGAACCATGATCGATGGCTCCAGATGTCTTCTTCGAGGCTTTTTTTGTCTTCCTGGAGTTTCAGGTACATGGAGGCGTTCTGGATGGCCAGGCCCCCCTGGTGGGCCAGTGCCTCTACCATCACCATCAGATCCGAGGGGAATTCCCGCTGGACACCGCTGTAAAGACGCATCACACCGATCACCTTGTCCCGGGCCAGAACGGGGGTCACGATCATGGAGACGATGCCCTCTTTTTTCATGGCATCTTTGAACTGAATTCGTTTATCGGTGGTGGCGTCGCTGATGACGATGGTCTCCCCTTTCAGGGCGCGGGCCGCGGTTTCCGTGGTGGTGATGGCGCCCTTTTCGAGAAATTCCGAGCTGAGGCCATGGCTGGCCATCAGTTTCAGTGATCCGGTGTCCTCGTCCATCAGGCGAATGAGCGCCCCCTTCATTCCCAGGGTGTCGCAGATGTTCTCCGTCAGGTTGCTGAGCACCTTCTGGATGTCGAGCGTGGAGTTGATGTTGGAGGCCAACTCCAAGAACAGCATGGCGTTTTTTTGCATGCGCCGGAGCAGGCGGTTGTGTTCGATGGCGATTCCCCCTTGCTCGGCCAATGCGCGCAGGAATTCGATTTCATCCGCTTTGAACTCGCGCCGGGTGCCGGTGTACAGTGACAACACCCCGATGGTGCGGTCATTCACCGTAACGGGAACCGTCAGCAGCGAGGCAATGCCCTCGGCTTTCTTGGCTGAATGATTTTCCAGGCGCGGGTCGGACGTGGCATCGGGAAAGGCCAGGTATCCCTCCTTTTCCAGCGACGCCATTATCCCTTTGGCTTGGAGGGGATTGGCATGCAGGTAGTTGTCCGATAAACCGGTCTGGGCCGTCGGGACGAAGATCCCCTGACGTTCATCGGCCAGGAACAGGCAGGCGGCCTTGCCCTCCAGGGAGTCCACCGCACTCTCCACAATCAGTTTCAGCAGCTCATTTTTCGTTGCGGTGGTGCCGAAGGCTTTACTTATTTTGCAAAAGGTTTTGAAATAGTCCGTCTCCCTGGTCATCGGGTACCTCCTACTGGTGTGTTATTTCCGCATTACCCATTGGTCGCATTTTTAACAGTTTTGGATCGGGATGATTTTGGTTTGGCTGTCGGTCGGGTCGCTTTTTTGTCGGGGATGGTCTTCCGCCCGGTCTTTCTCAATCCGGCAGACGACTTGGCCGTCGTCGTTTTTTTATGCGATGGCTTTTTTTCGGGGTCCTGATCGCGTGCTTTGAGCCAATTGGCGATTTTGGGGGCAAAGGCCTCCTGGAATTTTGAGCTGACATAGATGCCGATGTGTCCGGTGTCCAGGCAGAGGTTTTCGGTATCCGCGCTGCCCACATGATTGACCAACTGCTCACAGGCTTCGGGCGGCACCAGGTGATCGTATTTGCCATAGATGTTGAGCAGCGGCATGGTCAGTTTTTTCAGGTCGACCCGCTGGCCGTCGACCTCGAGCTGGCTCTGGATGAGCTTGTTGCCCTGATAGCAGTCCTTGATGAATTGGCGAAAGACTTCGCCCGGCAGGTCGGGGCTGTCAAAAATCCATTTTTCCATGCGCACGAAATTTTCGACGAACTGCTTGTTGTCCATGTTCTCCATGAAACCGACGTATTTGTCGATCATCAGGCGGGCGGGGTTGAGCAGCAGGAAACCCAGATTCATCATGTCGGCCGGCAGATTGCCGTAGGTATCCACCACGCGATCCACATCGAGATGCTCCATCCACACGTGCAGCAACCCCTTATTGGTGTCAAAATTGGTGGGCGTCACCGTGGTGACCAGATTTTTTATCTTGTCCGGGTGCAGGGCGGAATAGATGACGCTGAAGGTGCCGCCCATGCAGATGCCCATCAGGTTGATTTTCTCAACCGCGTGCTTTTCACGGATGAAATCGACAACGTTATCCATGTAGCCGTTGATGTGATCGTCAAAACCCAGGAAACGGTCTTTGCGCGTGGGGTAGCCCCAGTCGATCATGTACAGGTCGATTCCGGCCTCCAAAAAACGCTCGACCACGCTGCGTCCAGGCTGCAGGTCGAGCATGGTTTCGCGGTTGATCAAGGCATAGACGACCAGCAGGGGAGTCTGGTAGCGGATTTTGGCGCGGGGCAGGTAATGCTTCAATTTGACACGGTCTTCCTGGTAGACGACGTCATAGGCGGTTTTGGCCAGGTCCGTGTCCAGATCGTCCAGTAATACTTCAGACGCCTTGTGGGCGCGAGATTGTACTTTTTCGGCATCTTCCGCCAGCTTCGACAGAATCAGATCCACAGGTATTTTGGTTTGCGACATGCACTACCCCCTTGGGAGCCGGGTTGTTGGGATGAGGCCCGTTACTTATCGACATTCGGCGGCTTCAGGTTCAGGTGCGTTCAACAGCGAGTTCGGTTTCATGACAACGGTGCCTACAATTTAGAACCTAATTATTTTTGTGCTTGTTCAAGTCGTCGAAGGCGCTTTTTCAATTCAAAGAGTTCCCGGGCCATATCATCCATCTCGGTCTTTTTGGCCACGGGCAGCGCACTCAGCATATCTTCGAGGGCCGCATTCCGGGCGGCCGAAAAATCAGCCAGGGCATTGACGGTGCGGGTCAGCGTTTCCACATATTCAGGCGTTTGAAAAAGGGTCATAAAATGCCCTTCCAACACCTTTACCCACATGTTGTAATAGACCTTGGTGTCGTCGGTCAGTTCGCCGTTTTCGGCCATTTGACCCAATTTTTCCTGCATGACCTGCATGGATCGGTTGAAGGGAAGACCCAGCAAATTTAAAAATTCAGACAACGTGGACTGAAACAGGTTGTATTTGTCGGCCACCTGATTGGCCTTTTCCTGGTAGGTGCGCATCAGGCCGAGTTGCGGGATCTGGAAGAACTGCTGGAACTCCTTTTGATAGATATCGGTCCACACGCGAAACAGGTTCTCATCGATGTCCTGGAATTGATACGCCTCCACCGATTCTCCCAGACGGCCCAGGCGCTGGAGCATGTTTTGCTGCAATTCCATCCAACTGCCCATGGATGTCTGCGCCAGTTTGAGCAATAGCTCCGGCATGGCCCCACTGCCTTTGAAAAGCGCGGTCATGGATTCCGGTGCTGCCATGGCACCGGCCAGGGATTGCCAATTCTTGAGCGCTGCGGCCATGGCCGCCTGGGCCTTGGGAGTGGCCCCATGGCTCGTCTTTGACCCGGCCTGTTGTTGTCCCGGGGAGGGGGCACCCCATTGACCGGCCGTGTTCCCCCACAGCTCACCCATGGATTTCACCCAGGTGGTGAGCATCGTCGCCATTCCGAAAGGATCTTCGTTCGTCTTGTTCATGGAAAGCCTCTTTCCCATCATCGGGGCTTTTTATGCCGGCCCGGTGGAGATGTCTGGATTAATCTTCAACCATCAGCGCAGTTGGCTAAGGCTTGTCGCTAAAGGCGCTGCGAACCGTTTCCATCAGCGCCTGAAACTGATCGCTCTGGTCTTTGAGGGACCCTTGCATGTGTTGCAGCAACTCGCTGTATCCGAGCCCTTTTTGTGCTAGCAGGTCCCGCAATTGCCGGATAGTGGCCTGCTGCTCCGCAACCTGTTTTTCAAGGGCGGCGCATTTGTCGAGCGTCTCTTGATGCGCCACTTGGGGCACCCATCCCCACTGGGCGGCAAATTGGGTGAATGTTTTTTGAAATTCGTCAACGGCTTTTTGCCAGGCCTGTGGGTCCTGGGCGCTGCCGGTATTCGGTGCGTTCAGGCCGTAACAGCGACGGAACAGGGCCGCCAGGTCGTCTGCGTCGGCGTATCCCCGCTTCATCCAGGTCGACATCTCATCGAGCTGTTTCTGCCCCTGGGCGACATTGATCAGGAATTGGCCCCAGAATTCAAGGAACTGTGTGTTCATGGGATTCACATCTCCTTTTTGGGCATTGCCCCGATGCCGGGGTGAATGTTAGCCGGGCGTGCCCCTCCCGCGATGACCGGTCGGCTTGGCGGATGGGGCACGCGATGCCGCGGTCTTTTTTGTTTTTGCCGGAGCCGCCTTGGCCTTTGGCGTGGGCTTCTTTTTGGCAGCAAGCTTGGGCGCGGATGATTTTTTATTGGCCTTCGGGGCTGCTTTGCGGGCAGTGGCGGTCTCTTCGGCCGCGTGTGGGGCGGCCTCCCCGGCGCGCGTTACAGCGGGTGTTGAAGGCCGGGGACGGGATGCGTTGGCCGCCTGGTTTCTGGCTTCGTCGAGGGCTGCGTCCAAATCCATGTGAAAACGAACCGGGCCGCGATAGTCGCCGTCGCCAAAGCGCGTGTGCAGGGCGCAGGCGGACTGCGGAAACGACCAGGAGGTGGCGATGGCCACGTGCCCTTTGGGAAAGGGTGTCACCTCGGCGTCGATATGGTCAAGGGGCGCCAGGGCGGTCTCTTTTTCGACCAGGTCGTCATGGGTGCCATAGCAGATCAACCATGGGATCTTTTTTTCCTTGAGGCGCTTTAAATTCAGCTTGCCGTCGAACAGACGCACCGGCAGGGTACCATCTCGGGTGATGGGGGTGTTGTAGGATGCAAAGCTGATGCGCGTGATCTCCAGAGGCAGGTCGTTGCGCTCGTTCTGGAGCCAATAGTTCAAGGCCGCGGCGGTTTTGCTGATCGGATGATCGCCTGACTTCTGACGGGCGAACATCATCAGGTCGCGATAAAAGGCCGCTGCAGGGATCTCCTGTTCGATGCTCTTCAGTTTATACACCCATCCCATGAGCTTGCCGTCGGCTACCTGATTGCCGTTGGGCAGCGACTTGGTGCCATAGGCCAGGTCGTTGAATCGTCGGGGCAGCCGTTTCAGGAAGCGGGCCAGTCCCTTGCTGCGGGTACCGTCCATGGGGGAGACACAGGTGATGAAGGCATCCACCAGGTCGTCCAATTTCCCGCTGAGCAGATCGCACAGGGCATTGAAGCCGCCCTGACAATAGCCGTTAAGGGTTACCCCCTTGCCATGCGCCTTGAATATGGTCCGGCAGAAGCGCTGGGTGTCTAAGGCATCATCCTCTCCGCTCATGGTCTGGAGCGCGGGTGTCGCGTCGATCGCCTTGAGGATGCGGATATAGGTGGGGATGCCCTGATTGGAAAAACTGTGGGCGTAGCTGCGCTGTTCGCCGGGCAAAAAACTCAAAATATTGGCGCCCAGTACATAGGGCGGCAAGATCAGGACCGGTTTGGCGCCGCTGCGCGTTTTCACGCCAGGCAGGGACGGGGCCACCCGGTAGAGCAAGAAACGATCGGTTTCATCCACCAGCGCATGCTCGCCGCGCTCAAAATGAAAACCATATTCGGGCTCGATGGCATCGATGGCTTTGGGGTAGACATTGACCACCAGGTCCAGCAATTGTGCCTGCCGTGCGGTGAATTGTGCCAGTTTGTCGGGGTTGAATTCCCAAAAACCCTGGTGCAGGGCTTCAGCCAATCCGTCGGCCTCGTTTCGGGCATAGGCCTCCATCATCCGGGCGCTTCCGTTCAGGCTGCGCGTCATCAATTCAATGTTGTTCTCCAGCAGACCCATGTAGGCCTCCAGGCTGTCCGCCGGCGGGTTTTCCGATAAACGCAGCGCCTCCGCCTGCTGAAAATAACGGGTTGCAAGCAGGTAGGGCGTGTAGAAGCTGTCGGTGTAAGCCAGCATGCCCTTCAGATAGGTTTGAGATGCGGACAACATGTTTTGCAGGACAGAGATCCCGTTACCGAACGGGTCATCCTTGGCAGTGGTCTGGGTGGAGTGTTTTTTTACGCCCGGCATACGGTCCTCCTTGTAGCTGTCACGCGTTGGCAGCCGTTGGGGCCGCACGGCAGCGGTGCGTTCCCATTTTGTCAGTGATCGATCAGGCGTTGTCAAAAAATTTGTCGACCCTGGTGTAATTATCATCCATCAGTTTCTTGAAATCATCACAGCCGGTGCGATAGGCTGACACCCATTTTTTTATGGCCGCTTTGCCCTCTTCCGGCAGCCACGTCGCCTGGGCAAAAAAGGTATCGATCATCTTTTCATTCTGATCGGCGACCATAGTCATGGCCTTGAAACTGTTGTCGAAGACCGCCTTGTTGAATTGGATCATCTGCTTGGCGATTTGCTTGTTGTCCATGCGTCTTCCCTCCACCGGATTGTTCTAATAAGTTACGACACACAATTGTCAGGTGCAACCCATGGGCGGCACCGGGTGCGGCGATGTCGTCCCCCTCCAGCTCTTAGCGCCGCCAAATCAAGCCCTCCGGTGATCCGCTCAGGAAGCAGCCCTTGCCGGACGTGTAGCCGCTGCGGCCGCGGCTCGACGTTGGCGGGTACCGCCGTGCCCATCATAAACGGCCCCACAGCCGTGTCAATACAAAAATGTTGCGATGCACAAAAAATGCGGCGACAAAAAAAACCTGCCATCGATTTGCCGTAGATAAAGCCCACCATGCGGTCCAAGGCAATCATTCGCTGAGGCGGTCATCATTTCGGCGGCATTTTTCACGACGATCCATCCAACCGACCATTTCAATGTAGGTGTAACCTTCGCATTCCCGTTCGCGCCGGTTCTTTTTGCGCTGGTTCTGATCCCTGGCCGCTGCGGCTTTTTTTTCATGGCGGTGACGTTTTTCCTGCTGGCCTGTCATGGCACACCTCCTTCGCAGGGCCCGTCAAAAAAAGGGGGGGCGGGCGGTTGCCGACACATCATGGACGTGACGGGTGCCCGGCTACCGGTACCTTCTGGCGACCCTGCCTGCCCGGAGTCAGCACGGGCCTTTAACCGTGATCGGGGTTTATGTGCACCACCTGTGGAAGCATCGGCAGTCCGTCGGTCCGGGTTGCTTTCGCTTGTCGCGCCTAAGCGTGACGCCAGCAAGAGTTAGCCACAAAAAGAGGTGAGAGGAGATGATGTTGCAACATCTGTGGCGCAACTGTTTATATTTTCATATTAGCCTGCCCGGCCGAAACGCGCAAGCTTAAAACATCGGCTCGCGACAGGTTCGACGCGTGGCGCCTGCGAATGCCCCACGGATAAGCAGGGTTTTAACGATCTTGTCAAAAAATGTTGCAATGCAAAAAATGCTTGGCATGAGATGAAATTCGAATATTTCGAATATAAGGATGTAATTATAAATGCAAATGACTTTGCGGTACAAAAAACGACTTGCTGTGCTCAACAGGAGGAAAAACAGATGGAGCCTTTGACCGTTACCCGACAGATGCTGGCTTTCCACAAACAAGCCGTCAACACTTTTTAGAGCATGTGGGATCTTGCGCAGACACAAACGTCCAGCACCGTGGACCAACTGATGGGCCATGCGGCATGGATGCCCCGCGAAAGCCGCAGAATCTGCGACAGCTCTGTCGATGCCTGCAAGACCAACCGCACCGATTTCAAAGCCTACATCGATGACGGCTGCCGGCACGGCCTGAGCCTTTTCAAATAGCCGCCCATCCGCTTTACAACGCCCACGCCCTGATGCGATACGCCGAATCAGGAGGTGGGCGACCAGATCACCCTTGACCGATTCCCTGTTAGAAGCTATCGAAAAATAGTCTGAGTGGCAAGGGCGGCGTTAGGCAGCAGCTCAACATGCTCACGTACTTACTTGGTTGCTGCGCTGTTTTGCCGTTGCATGCCTTGCCCTGAACCCTGATTTTTATTTTTGAGATTGGGGCGAATTAAAAATCGTTGACACCCAAATTCGGGTTCGCTATGGGTGGGTTCGTTTGATCCTAAATTTGATCAAATTTATGATAATATATTTTGTGGAGGATTGAAATGGCATTGAGTTTCATCGAGGGCAATGAAGCGGTCGCACTGGGGGCCCTGGCTGCCGGCTGCCGGTTTTTTGCCGGCTACCCCATCACACCGGCCACCACCGTCTATAACGCCATGCTCAAATACCTGCCCCCGGAAGGCGGTGTCTGCCTTCAGGGAGAGGACGAGATCGCGTCAATCGGGTACTGCCTGGGGGCATCCATGGCAGGCAACAAGGTGCTCACCGCTACATCGGGGCCGGGCATCAGCCTCTACAGCGAACAGATCTCATTTGCCATCGGCAGCGAAATTCCCCTTGTCATCGTCAATGTCCAGCGGCTGGGGCCCTCCACCGGTTCGGCCACCAAGGGGGCCGACGGTGACATCCAGTTCATGCGCTGGGGCTCCAGTTCCGGGCTGCCGGTGATCGTTCTGGCACCGGTGGACGTGGCCGACTGCTACCGGTTCACCGCCCACGCGTTCAACCTGGCCGAGCAGTATCGCTGTCCGGTCTTTCTGGCCTCCAACAAGGAGATCGCCATGACGCGTGAAAGCGTCGATCTCGAGGCCGTCAACCTGCCGGATATCATCACCCGCAAAACGGCAGACCCGGACAAGCCGTTTATGCCCTTTGCCGCTCCCAACGACCACACCGCCCCGGATTTTTTGCCGGTCGGCGATGCGACCCTGGTGCGTCAAACCTCCTCTACGCACGGGGTCAACGGATACATCACCGTGGACCCGGATGAAATCCAGGCCTTCCAGATCAGGCTGGAGAAGAAGCTGAAAGCCCATGTGGATGAATTCACCTTTTTCGAACAGGACCTGGACCCAAAGGCCGAGACCCTGGTAGTGGCCTACGGCGTCACCGCCCGTGCGGCGAGAGTGGCGGTGGCCGCATCCAGGGCGGCCGGCAAGCCGGTTTCGCTGCTGATCCCCAAGACCCTGTGGCCGGTACCCGAACGGCTGATCGTCGATACAGCGGCCGCTTACGAGCGGGTCGTGGTGGTGGAGATGAACATGGGGCAATACGTCAGGGAGATCCAGCGGCTGCTTCCCGGTAAGCCGGTCAGCTTTCTGGGCCAGATGAACGGCAATCTGATCAAACCGGAGCAGATCAGGGAGGTGATATAGATGAGCAGTCTGATCAATACCAGCCGCCCCCCGGTCTTCTGCCCGGGATGCAGTCATGAACGCATCGTTCACACCCTGGACAAGGCCCTTGAACGCATGGGCCTGGACGGCAGCCAGGTGGTCATCGTCAGCGATATCGGGTGCTCGGGGCTGTTCGATACCTTTTTCAACACGCACGCCTTTCACGGGCTTCACGGCCGGGCACTGACCTATGCCATGGGGCTGAAAATGGCCCGTCCGGACCTGAAAGTGATCGTCACCATGGGCGACGGGGGGTTGGGCATCGGCGGCGCCCACGTGCTCTCCACTTGCCGCCGCAATATCGACCTCACCCTGCTGATCCTCAACAACTTCAACTACGGCATGACCGGCGGGCAATGTTCCTCGACCACTCCCCAAGAGGCTGTGGTGGGATCCGGGTTTCTCAACCAGTTGGAAAAACCGGTAGACATCTGCCAGCTTGCCGCCGCGGCCGGCGCCGCCTTCGTGACCCGCACCTCCTCGTATGCGCCGGAGCTGGTGGATGAGATGGTCGCCGCCATCGGCTTCGACGGGTTTTCCGTCGTCGACATGTGGGGCATGTGCCCGGGCCGCTATACCAAGCGCAATAAAATCACACCCAAGAGTATCGATGCGGACCTGGCCAACCTGCCCCGATTCAAGGGGCCGGTACCTGAAAACCAACGCCGGGAATACGGCAGCGCCTACCGGGAAGTGGCCGCCGGACTGCCCACCCCGGCCCGGCCGGCAAAAATAGAGGCACGCTTTCAGCCGCCCGCCCGCGGCCGCCAGGAAGTCCTCATTTTGGGCAGCGCCGGACAGCGCATCGTCACCGCCGGTGAGATCTTCTGCCTGGCCGGCATGACTGCCGGCTGGCATGCCACCTTGAAAAACGACTATCCGATCACCGTGCTTCGCGGCCACAGCGTCAGCGAGATGGTATTGTCTCCGCAGCCGGTGGACTATACCGGCATCGAGCGGCCCAATGTGGTGGTGGCCCTGGCCGACGAAGGGGTGGGGCGGCGTAAAAAAATGCTGGCCCGGCTGGGCGGCGACACCCTGATCATCAAGGCGACAGGGGTCACGCTTCCCGAAACCGGCGCCACGGTGCTGGAAGTGGATTTCAAGGCCCAGAAGATCAAAACCCAGGACTGGGCGTTGGCCAGCCTGGCCTTGCTGGCCAAAAAGGACCGGGTGATCTCAATGGACATGCTCAAGGCGGCACTGGCCGTGCGGTTCAAAACGGCCATTCTGGAAACAGCCGTGGAACTGGTTGATCGAGTCACCGATTAGCCGAAACATCATCAACGCGGAAACAAAGGAGACCCCATGGATTTTCAGCCGACCAAGGAACTGGAGATGCTGCGCAAGGCGGTGCGCGAGTTTGCCGTAAAGCGGATCGCGCCCAACGCGGACCAGTGGGACAAGGACCACTACTTTCCCTACGAGGAGGCCATCAAGCCCATGGGTCAGCTGGGTTTTTTCGGCACGGTGATACCCGAGGAGTACGAAGGCGAGGACATGGGCTGGCTGGCGGCGATGATCGTCACCGAGGAGATCGCGCGGGCGGCCAGTTCGCTGCGGGTGCAGGTGAACATGCAGGTGCTGGGCTGCGCTTTCACCATTTTCACCTACGGCAGCCAGGAGCTGAAAAAGAAGTACATCCCGGGGCTGTGCACGGCGGACCTGATCGGGGGATTCGGGATCACCGAGCCGGACGCCGGCTCGGACGCCGGGGGCACCCGCACCCGGGCCGTGCGGGACGGCAACGAGTGGGTCATCAACGGCCGCAAGATATT
>NZ_JBUOIV010000035.1:0-56068 GCF_055467485.1 Desulfosarcina sp.
TATTTTGGTCCCAAGCCACCACCTGGCAAAGAAAACAACTGGCTGCAGACTGTTCCTGGGAAAGGCTGGAACGTCATTCTTCGTCTGTATGGTCCGCTGGAGCCTTGGTTTGATAAGACGTGGCGCCCAAGTGAGGTCGAAATAGTTAAGTAAGTTCAGCTAACAACCGGCTGCAGCGGACGGCGCTTCACGCCGCCGCTGCAGCCGGAGCATTAGCTGGAGACAGCGAGGATCGATGACCAGGCTATAACGATGAAGGGGCAGAATATGAAGAGTAGCAAGGTGGTTAGCGTTGCATTGGTAATTGTCGCGATGGCAATTAATGTCGCTTATGCTCAGTCGAGCAAGCCGAATATAGTGTTCATCCTCACAGACAACCTCGGTTACGGTGAGGTCGGAGTTTACGGCGGCGGAGTGACACGGGGAGCTCCAACGCCAAGTATCGATTCGTTGGCAGAGGAGGGCATGCGTTTCCTCAACTTTAATATGGAGACGCAGTGTACGCCAAGCCGTTCAAGCCTGATGACCGGTCGCTGGGCTATTCGGTCAGGAACCCACTCAGTCCCGTTTGGTGGTGTCGCCGATGGTCTAACGCAATGGGAAGTAACCATCGGTGAGGCCCTTTCAAACGCAGGCTACGCTACCGGTTACTATGGAAAGTGGCATCTGGGAAGCCACGACGGACGTTTGCCAAATGATCAGGGATTTGACGAATGGTTTGGCATTCCCCGAACGACGGACGAAGCATTTTGGCCGTCATCTCCGGGATGGTCAGCGGACATCATGCCAGCCGAGCAGATCATGGAAGGCCAGAAAGGCAAAAAGAGCGTTCCGTTGAGGATCTATGACGTGGAGCAGCGTCGGCTCATTGATGCTGAAATTACCCGCCGAGCGGCCGCGTTCATCGAAAAGCAATCCAAAGCAAGCAAACCCTTCTTCGCTTACGTAGCCCTCACGCAGCCGCACCTACCGAGCGAGCCGAACCCGGCATTCAAAGGCCGAACCGGCAACGGCGACTGGGCGGATATGCTCACCGAAATGGATGCCAACGTCGGTAAGCTTCTTGCCGCAGTAGAAAAGACAGGCCTACGGGATAATACGATCGTTATATTCACCAGCGACAACGGCCCTGAGTACATCCAGCCTTGGGATGGCTGGGCTGGTCCTTGGCGCGGGCAATATTTCACTGCTTTGGAGGGTGGTGTTCGCGTGCCATTCCTAATCCGCTGGCCCGGCAAGATCGCTGCCCGGCGCGTGAGCAACGAGATCGTTCATGGTGTGGACATTTTCGCCACGCTCGCCACATTCGCTGGTGCGGACGTACCAACCGACCGACCGTTCGACAGCATTGATCAGTCAGACTTCTTCCTCGGCAAAACGGAGAAGTCTGCTCGCGAGGGTTTTCCCATCTGGTGTGCTGAACGATTGCAGGCAGTGAAGTGGCGCAACTGGAAGCTCCACTTTATGCGGCAGGAAACCATGTTCGATCCACCGGTCAAGAATCCCGTGCCGACGATTTACAACCTTTACACCGATCCGCGTGAGGAAAAACCAACGGTAGACACGTGGGTGGTTAGCCCAGTACTGAAGATTGTCGATGCGTTTGAACAGAGCGTGAAACAGTATCCACTCATTCCGATGGGTACGCCAGATCCCTATATACCTACACCTTGAGACGGTCAGCTAAGAATCGGTTACAGTGGACAGCGTCCCGCCGCCACTGAACCGGAGCGTTATATGCTCAAAACTAAGGACAGCTAAGTCGTGCCATACACAGTAGCGGTGTCTTTCGACAAATTTTATCAAAATGTTAATTTGTCAGGTGATCATAGGGAAACGGCAAATCGACGGAAAGACGATATTGTATCCACGTTGAAGAAAAAGCAAGACGTGATAGAGGCATTTGCCTCAAGCTCCATTCCCAGGTACACCGCTTTATAGTAAAGGGGTCAAGTCTGCTCTTGGCTCATTCGAAGATTCAAATGGAAAAAAGGGGGCAGACCTAACCCGCAATCTCGAAGGGGAATTCTGGGATTTGGGGGCGACCCCGAATTGCACCGCATTTGCTGGTTTATAAGAAAACTGGGGGAAGTGACAATGGATGGCGTGGATGCAAACCCGTTCACTCGGGAAAAGCTTACTGAAGACGTCTTGAATGAATGGCAGAATCTGCTCAATGAGACGGCTGAGATACTTGGTGTCCCTGCGGGGTTGATCACACGCGTTGACGGTCGGAAAATTGAGATCCTCCTTTCAAGTGAGACTGAGGGCAACCCCTATCCGGCAGCGTGCACATCTCAGTACCCCGATTCCGGATGGTACTGTGAGTATACTTTAAAGAGCAGGGGGCTTAATCTAATTCCAAATGCGCTCAAAGATCCTAAATGGGAAAACAACTCGGCTGCAGTCGAATTGAACATTATATCCTACTTGGGCTTTCCCATTGAACGCCCCGATGGAAGACAGTTCGGGACAGTCTGTTTCCTGGACAACAAGCAGAACGCTCATAATGAAATGCACATCAGACTGGTTCAGCAGATCAAGAGGATGATCGAACTGTCTCTTCGCATTGTTCTATCCAAAGAGGAGATAGAAATCCGGGATCGTTTGATTGATGATTTGAGTAAGATTTATCCAATCTGTAGTTATTGCAAGAAGGTTCGCGAAGAAACAGGCGAGTGGGTCCCGGTTGAAAAATATGTCAGAGATATTTCCGGCGCCGAGGCTTCTCACGGTATCTGTCCGCAGTGTTACGAAAGGGAGATGAAGCAACTTTCCTGACAAAGCGCTTTCAGCGGATCGCAAAAAACCGCGCCCGTTGAAAACAACGATAATTCCCTATTTATATTTCCCCCCCGGATAAAAAATTCCCGGGCGTTCGGCTGTG
Organism: Desulfosarcina sp.; assembly: GCF_055467485.1. Lineage (NCBI taxonomy): Bacteria > Pseudomonadati > Thermodesulfobacteriota > Desulfobacteria > Desulfobacterales > Desulfosarcinaceae > Desulfosarcina > Desulfosarcina sp. Next base: position 2,888 of record NZ_JBUOIV010000035.1, read on the forward strand.
GACATGTCAAGGCGCCGGGCGTCACCCCAACAGGTGCTCGGCTTCTCGCAGCATGCGACCGATGGGAAGCCGGTGCGGGCAGAGTTTTTCGACGGTTCTGAGAGAATCCCTGTCCAGTTTTTTGGCGGCCCGGAATGTCGGCAGGGAACGGTACAGCGCTTTCCCCCGTTCGGTTTCGCCGTAGCCACGGGCGTACATGAGGGAGCGGAGGATATCGCCGATGGGTAAGCTGCCGCCGGTTGCGGTTTCGCAGATGCCGCGGCATCCGGCGCAATAGCTGCGCGCCGTGGCGGCGGCATGGCGGCAAAGCAGATCGCGTTCCGCCACCGACAGCGTTTCCCGTCGGACCGCAGCGGCCACGTTGGCCTGGAAGATGGTCATGTTGGGCATATGCGAGCAGGTGCTGGCGATGGCCTTTTGTTCCCACACCGCCATCAGCCGGGCCTGCTCCACGGTAAGCCCGCGCGATGCCAGGCGCTCAACGAGAGCATCGGCGGCATCGCTTTCCAGTGCCGGATCGTGCCACATGGCGTGGCCCTGGGTTTTCATGGCCGTCAACCCGATACCCGCCCGGGTGCAGGCTGTCACGGCCTCCGCCAGTTCGGTGTTGTTCATCAGCCGGTAGTTGTAGGTGAACATGATGCCGTCGATCCAGCCCAGCCGGCTGGCGTCGGCCAGGCAGGCGGCCATGTTGGCGTGGGTGCTGAACCCGAAAAACCGGATTGTCCCGTCTTTTTTGGCGTTGTCCGCCCAGCGCCGGATGTCGTCGGTCATCATCCGTGAGACGTCATCCACGCCGTGCATGCAATAGAGATCCACATGTGTCGTTTTCAGGCGGTCCAGTGATTTGGCGAGCGCAGCAGACAGTTTTTCCGGTTCGTGCGCATAGGTCTTGGTGACGAGGAAAACCTTTTTACGGTCGTCGGGGTGCCGCTGGAAATGCGCACCCATGCCTTCTTCGCTGCCGCCCTGGTAGTAGCTTTCCGCCGTGTCCCAATAGGTGACGCCCGCCCGCATGGCCTGGGAGAGCAGCATCCGGCTTTGCCGGAAGTCCACCATCCCCCCCAAAGACAAAATGGAGACCTGCGCACCGGTTCTACCAAACGGCCGGGTCGGCACCGGGTCCCTGCCGGCATTGTCGTTGCGATCCGCCAGGGTCAAGCCAGCCAGCGCATCAGAGGAAGCCGCCACGCCGGCAAGGCCGGTGGCGGCAACGGTTTTCAAAAAACCCCGGCGGGAGCATCCGTGGCTGCTGTCGTTCACGTTTCAATCCTCCAGTGAAATGCGGTTTCCCACGCCCATGGCGACGAAGTTACCCCCGTATGCGGCGTGCATCCGTTCGATGGCCCGGTCGCCGGTGCAGTGGCTGGGTCCCAGGCGGGTGACGTCCATCTCCCGGAGTTCTCCGATGACCGCGTCGATCGCTTCGTCCGGGGCCTCCAGCAGGTGAAATCCACCGAAGACAAAGTGGATCGGTTCCTTGAAATGCCGCCTGGCCCGGTCGGTGATCACCGCCACCCCCGGATGGGCGCAACCGGTGACGAGAACACCCCCCTTCGCGGTCCGAAGATACAGGGCCTGTTCGCCGACGCCACCCGCACTGCGCAACTCGCCGGTGCTGTAAACGCCGGGAACAATGGCCAGCGGTTCGCCCACCCGGATTACGGGGGAACTCCTGGATTCCAGGGAACGGACGAGGTGATCGTTGGCAGAGGCCGGGAGATAGAGCGGTATGCCTTTTTTCTTCTCAACCAGGTCGAACAGCCCGCCGATGTGGTCCCCATGGGTGTGTGAGATGACAATGGCATCGATGGACATCGGGTCGATGTCCATTGCGGCCATGTTTCTGAAGAGAATGCCGGGCATGCCCCCCGTATCGAAGAGAACCACCTTGCCGCCGGCCCTCACCAGGCAGGCGTAGCCCCATTCCGCCTCACACCCCTCGGCCACCGTGTAATTGTCGTAGACCACTTCAATGGACAGCGGCCGGGCCATGCCGGCGCCGCCCCATGCCGAAGCGGCGGCGGTATGAACAGTCCAGAAGACGACTGCCAACACCAGCAGTCGCCTCCACCCGGATCGGGTTCGCATGGATTTCATCTGATGGCCCTTCCCGTGCCTACACACCATCCGCGGTTCATATCGTTACTCGAAAATCCCTGCACCCACAATGACATTGGCTTCAGGCACCTTCAGGAAATAGCTGGTTTTTTGAAAAGACTCCTGGGTACCCGGTTTTCTCGCCATGTAGGTGACCCACCCCTCGTTTTTCAAATTCGCTGCGTCCAGTATTTTTTTAAAGGGTTGTTCGCCGGTCTGGTCGCGCCATTCTTTCATGGGGCGTTGCAGGGCCCGCGGCGGGAAATAGGGATGCCCCCACAGCTCGGCATTTTCGTTTCCTAAGCAGAAAACGTAGGAATCCTTCCACACGAAGGGGCCGCTGCGATCATTAATTTTTGCCACCGTGGCCTCCATGCCGTCCTTTTTGATCATCTCGGCGGCCGCCTTGCACTTGGCCACGCACTCTTCCCGCGTGGCCCCATCCCCACCCCACGCCGCCGGTTGTGCCGCCAACGAAACGCACCCCACCAACAAAAGAACCATCCAGACCCTGGGTTTCATGATGCCCTCCTTAATGTTGAAGGTTCTGACATTGTAAAGGACCCATTATGACCATTTGGGTGTTCTGTCAAGTATATTTATACATTTTATGGTAAAAATGGACATTCCAGGCCGAATCCAAACTGAAAACCAAATCCGCCCGATTTCGATCCTGTTCCCGGTCCTGACGAGGCGGCATCCGAACGTTTCCGGAAGAGGTCTCCCTCCCCGTTTGGTCATACCCCCTATACGGAAAGATCGTTTTGATGTCGTGTGATCCGGCATGAATAATTTTATCTTTGACCGATGATACCGGTATCCGTCCCGTCTACCGTCCTCAAGGTTGAAGGTTCTAACACTGTGAAAGCTTTCATATACTCATTTGGGCGTATTGTTAAAACATTTGGTCATTCTTTGGGAAAAATGGACAGTTCGGGACGAATCCAAACTGACAATCAAACCCGCCCGATCGTGTTCCGGGTTCTGAGGAGGCGGTATATGGAAGTTGACGGAGACGTCCATTAATATATAAATACAGGAAAATATTATGATGAAAAGGAAGACTTGTTTATGACCGAATGGACATCTCGGGTGCTCCAGAATAGATAATTAAGGCTGTCCAACTTGGCCCTTAAATTGACCTTGACATAAATTTTCAAATTATAATATATTCAAATGCATATGTAGTTCAAATACGATTGAAACTGATCTCCACAATCAAGCGGCATTCCAAACATACTGCCCTTTCGCACGAACGCTGAAATCTGGCTTTTCCGGAAGTTTCTAACCGAGTCCTTAGAGCGGGTGAAACAGGGAAGAACAGCTGAAAAACAGCCTGCTATGCATTGATCCACCTTTCATTACTCCGGTAAAGGTGCCAACCCTGACACACCGGATCAGATCCGGTATCCAGTCATTCTCCGGATTCCTGCTTTCGCCGAAATGACCAGCATTGGAATGTTTATTTGCCACAGCAAAAACAAGGAGGGTATTATGGGAACTTCAATTTATTCTTTTTTCCGTGCGGTAGCCGTGTTGGGTGTTCTATGTATCATTTATGCCTGTGCGGTTACAAATAGCTCCACAGAATCGTCGTCCCAAACTTTTCAAAATACGACCGATGCATCGAGCAAATTTACCTCTAGCACCAGCCCGGGCTCAGGTTCATCCGATTCTGCTAAAAGAGAACAAGCATTGGCTTTTTCGAAAATGAACCTCGAACGCATTAAAACCGATATGGCCGTGGGAGGAGGCGAACATCTTACCTCGCTGGCAACGCTAATGGAGATTCCGGCTCACAATCAGCAGCAATTTTTCGCACTAACAAAATCGAATTTCAGCATTCTGTTCAGTTCCGATAAGACAACCGCCGAGGAACTGCTGGCACGGCTCGACGATGAACTTGACACCCATCCAGCCTTGTTAAGATAGCCTGCGGGCGATACCGAAAGGATCCTGTGCGAACGTGGCCAGTGAGACTCGCCTGCTCACGCAAGGCGATGGTGATCGCTACTTGTCTTTTTCTCAACTTGTTGATGCCCTGTTCGCACCGTTCCGTGTCGGGAGCTGCCGCCAACGACGGCGATGCCTACCTGCTTGAGCTGCAACAGTCCGCCCAAGAAAAGCGACTGTGGGAGCAGCGGCATTGGCAGGTGTTGATGCACTACCAGCCACGCCTTTTTGGCGCTGGCGTAAAAAGCCAGGTTGATGATCCATCTTTTTTTTTAAGTCCTTCAGGCAAATTCGATCCCCGGGCCGAACTCGAAGCCACGCTTTCAAGTTTCTTTGCACCCTCTTTAGATGAAGAGGGAACTGAGCATTCCCAGTGTGCCTTCATTGCGCGATACCACTGGTTGAAGCAGGAACTTGGCTTTGATAGCGCCCGCCTTCCGGAATACGCCTGCCCCCAGTTTAACGACTGGTTGGCCGAGATGAACCCGGACGCGGTGACGCTTGTTTTTCCAGTGGCCTATCTCAATAATCCCGCTTCCATGTTCGGGCATACGCTCCTTCGCATCGATTCGAAAACAAGTAACGAGCAAACACGTTTGCTAGATTATACCGTCAATTATGCCGCCAACACCCAGCAAGAACGCGGATTGTCATTTGCGATGAAAGGGCTGTTCGGAGGCTTTCAAGGTAGATTTTCCGTTGAACCTTATTATGCTCAGGTAAAAAGGTATGGAGATTTGGAAAATCGCGACATCTGGGAATACCGCCTAACCCTGTCCTACGAAGAAGTGATGCGCATGATGATGCATGCGTGGGAACTCAAATCTGCACAATTTGATTATTATTTCATCGATGAAAACTGTTCTTATCAGTTACTCTCTCTTTTGGAGGCTGCCCGTCCGTCTTTGCACCTGCTGGATCAATTTGGCCTCTGGGCGGTTCCGGCAGATACCGTCCGGGTTGTCGCCGATGTTGAAGATCTGATATCATCTACAACCTTTCGTCCCTCCAGAAGAACGGTGCTTCAGGAACGGATAAGGAACCTATCGCCCGAATTGCAGAACATCGCCAAATGCATTGGAGACGACCAATGCCCGGTCGATTCTGTTTCCGAAAAAGGGCTTTCACCCCTGGGTCAATCAAAAGTCCTCGAATTGGCGATGGAATATGTGGGCTATCGGTACGCTGGGGAAAAAGAGGAAACAGCAGAAAATGATCCCCGGTTGATGCACATTCTAAAGGCGAGAAGCAAACTGGATATACCGCCGCAAACACCACGTATTGAAAAGCCGTCCATAAGGCCGGATCAGGGGCATCAAAGCAGCCGCGCTGAACTCAGCTACGGCTATGAAAATGACCAGCATTTTATCCAACTGAGCCTGAGACCTGTGCTGCACGATTTGATTGATCCGCCCGGAGGCTATATCGATGGTGCACAGCTCGAATTTTTAGATGCAGCAGGACGATACTATGTTAGCGACAACAAACTGGAACTGGAATATTTAGATTTTGTCGACATCGTGTCAATTCCGACTCGAAACCGTTTTATAGAACCATTTTCCTGGAAAGGAAATGCAGGGCTGAAACGGATGCTCTTCGATGACGATGACCGGCCGATCACCGGTCAAGGTAATTTTGGCGCTGGGGTAAGTTACGATATTTTGCATGACGCGACGATCTTCTTGTTTGCCGAAGCGATGATGGTCATCAGTGACCGTTTTGACGAAAAGCTGGCCCTGGGAGCAGGTCCGAGCGGCGGGATCATTTTTGAGCTGACGGAACAGTGGCGAATGGCGTTTTTTGCCCGCGCACTTGCCTTTATGCTGGGCAGCACAAACCTGACCTATGACATCGCTCTGGAACAGGTAATAGACCTGACGCCACAAAGTGGTCTGCGGTTTCGTATTTCTAGAAATCAAGAGTTCGGTAGTCCATATAACTCGTTAACGGCCGGGTTTGTCATTTATTTCTAGCACATTTTTTTGGTAAGACTTAGGTGATTTGGGCGAGATCAAGGGTCGCCCATTAAAGGCGTGTCAATAGTAGGATTGGTGGGGACATCCATTAAGATGAAGAGCAAAAATGTTTTTATGAATTAATGGACGTCCCGGATGCCCCCCCGACTTGCAAACCGCCCCTGCGCCGCATTCGCATGCCCGCCGATGCTTTTTTTCGATTTTATGGATATCTGTTTGGATAAATCCAGCCGTTTTGATTGGCTTCTTGTTTTGCGGAAAGACCCGGTTCCTGCGGCTCAAGTCAGGGGAGACTGCTCAAAATTTTGCGATAGATGTCCCACAGACGTTCCTGTTTCTCACTCCTTGGCTTTATCTTGAGGAAATTGACGGTACTGATCAGGACCCAATCGCCTTCACGAATAACGATTACTGCAAGGTATCCTTCGGACACAGTCAGTAGGCATCTATCACCAAGACCAAAGATTTTGTTCAGTTCAGTACCTGGTGGCATCTCTTTTTGGAAGAACTCCCGAAGATGCTTCTGGCTTTCTATTACAGCGATTTGGAAATATACCCTGCCGTCCGGCTGATCGCTCCATTGACAACCCTGTTCCTGCTCGATCGGGAAAAGTTTGTTCTGGTAAATCCCGATCAGCTGGCTGTCGCTAACCTGTTCGCAGACATCGAATCTAATATCACCCGCAAAGCATCGTGTGAATGCGCCCAATAAAAAGAAAACAATAAAAATTGCAGATCCACGGTATGCCGGCTTCAAGATTTCCTCCACTTGTGAATGATATTCCGTATCGGCATTTATCCGCCGATTCCCTGTCGTGCTTTCGCCATTGCCGACAACGTGAACACCGCTTACCCGCCCTGGTGATTTTTCACCGTAAACGCCCTGTCATCCGCTTCCATTTGATCGATAATCTGATGGATAACGCGCTTCGTTACCCTGGCGATGATCCATCCGGTCAATGGGAATGTCGGCTTGAAGTCAGCATGCCATTGAACGACGGTGGAATCCTTCTCCTCGCGAAACACCCACTTGCCAAGGTATTGCTTTACCGGAGAACCCGACAGGACACTGTACATGAACGTGTGGGGCGGCGTAACGACCTCAAGGCGTTCCATGACCGTGATTTTGCCGATGGCGAGGGTTCTGACGGTACCGACACCATTGTCCGCAGGGTCTCCTTTTTCATGAACAACAACCGGGAAGGCCGGGCTTGGCGATCCGGTAAAATCGCTCAACAACGACCATATCTTGTCCAAGGAGATGTTCGTTTTTCTGGTAACCTCGGCGGTTGTCACCATGTGCGCCTATTTTAACCCCATTCTTTTGTAAAATTCAGGTACCCTTTCCCGATGACACGAGGGGCATTCGTTCAAAATTTCAAGCGTGGCCTGTTTTTTCAAGGGCCATTCTTTGGTTCTTTTCGAAAAAATCGCGTCATTACTGACGTTGGCATAGCATTGCAGCCCCGGGGTACAAAAATGCTGACTGGTCTCTTCCCAGATCTCCCGGACCGATCGATCAAGAATATTGCCAAAGGAAAGCATGGTGAAATCACAGGGGCAGACATTGCCCTGGGAATCGATAAACATGTAGTTGAAACCCGCCCCACACCCATAGTATCGTTCGCTTTCAAAAAAATCATAGGCGAAAACACCGGGGTAGCCTTTTGTTTTCGTGCACTTTTTTTGAATGTCGAAGATGGTTTTCACATTTTCCTCCGACAGCTTTTCTTCGGGTCTGCTGATCAATTTCCCGCTCAGGATGGGCGACGTCAGCCGCAGGTCATTTATGCCGATGTCCTTGAAGAAGTCTATCACCTTGAAGATTTCCTGCCTGTCATCGACAAGCGCTTTGTCGGGCACAAAAGAAACGGCAACGTAAAAACCTTCATCCTGAAACAGCTTGATGGCGTTCAGGGCATAGTCAAAAATACCCTCCTTGCGGCGGCCTTTGTCATGGATTTCAGGTTTATAATGGTCGAGGCTGATTACCGGGATTTCCAGCCCCGCTTTTTTAAGGCGTTTTACCCGTCTTCGGGTAAGTTTGTATCCGGTGGTAAACATGAGAGGCATGGATCTTTTGTCGATGGACGCAATGATATCTTCCAGGTCATCGCGCAGTAAAGGCTCACCTCCGGTAAGACCGATGACGCTCGTACCCAAATCCTGAACGTCCGAAATTGTTTTTTGGAGCTGGTCGAAAGACAGGACGTCCTGCTTGGAACGGTCTGAAAATGAACAATGCCAGCAATTGCACGGGCATTTGGGCGTTATGGCAAAATTGGTCACAACAGGCACGGGTTTTCCGGAGGTTACGGAAACGACACCCTTGAGAAAACGGTCATACGCCAAGGAAGGGAAGGATGGCGTAAAGGTGTTCGTATATATTTTATCATCAATTTTAGTGAGCTTGCTTTCCTTGGACACATCGTGCATGGCCAGCTTTTGCCGGATGGATAAATGCGCAAGCTCCTTGTTCAGGCCCATTTTCAGGGTCGCAAGAACCTTCTTGATTCCATATAATTGTTTTCCATTATGTTTGCGCATGGCATACCCTTTGTATTTGCAGCGGGATGTAATTGATGGCTGCCTGAGCCGTTTAAACAGGCCGCATATCGGTCAATGTCGGTGCTGGGCTCTCCTTTCAATCCTCGAAATAGGACATGTATCCCTCCGGTTGAAAGGATCGCCCGTCTTGATCTTGACCCAACGGCCATCTTTTAAACAGCCGCTGCCGGCACCCGGCGCGCCTGAACGAACCTTCCCGGACAACCCCCCCTTCTGCCGCGCTCATGGTTTCCGCAGCCGCCCCCGGAACATGGAAAAAAAGATCCCGACCGTGCACAGGCCCACTGACACCGCGAAGACCACCCGGGTGCCGGTGAGAAAGCGGGTATAGCTGGCCGGCGTGATTGCCCGGTGGCCAACGAGCAGGGCGAGCACGGCGGTGGCGATCGCCATGCTGAGCATCTGCCCCAACAGCCGCATGGTGGCCACGGCCCCGGAAGCGATGCCGTAATCCTTTTTGGCCACGGCGCCCATGATGGCGCTCATGTTGGGCGAAGAGAACAGCGCGAACCCGAAACCCAGCAGCACCAGGTTGCCGACGATACCGGTGATGGTGGAATGGGGGTGAAGCTGCGTGAAGACGGCCATCCCCAGGGCGGTGATGGCCATTCCGCCCGTGGCCGGCAGGCGCGGCTCCACGCGGTCGGAAAGGCGCCCGGCCAGCGGTGAGAAAATGGCCATGACCACCGGCTGGGCCATGAGCACCACGCCTGTGCTTTGAGGCGTCATGCCCTTGATGTACTGCAGGTAGAGGCTCAACATGAACGTGACGGCAAACGTGGCCGAATAGTTGAGCAGGGCGGCCAGGCTGGAGAAGGTAAAGGTGCGGTTTTCCGCGAACAGCGACACGTCGAAGACCGGGTGAGGGGAGCGGCGCTGCTGCCGGAAAAAGAGCACCAGCCCCAATGTGCCGGCCGGAATCAGCGTGCATCCCAGCGGTGACGGCATCACCGTGGCACCGTAAACCAAAGAGAGAATGGCCCCGGCGTAGATCAGGCATCCGGCCACGTCCAGCCGACGGCTGCTGGGATCGGCCCATTCACCCTTGAGAAAGGCATGGGTGACGGCGATGGAACCGACCCCCAGAGGCAGCATGGCCACGAAGATGCTGCGCCAGCTGAACTGCTGGGTCAAAAAGCCCCCGACGAACGGCCCGACCGAGAGCCCTACATAGACGGCCGAAACGTATACGCCGATGGCCCGGCCTCGCTTTCGAGGCGGGAAGATGGAGGTCAGGATGGCCATGCCGGTAGTCACGAACAGGGCTGCGCCCAGGCCCTGGATCACCCGCAGGAAGAGAAACCAGGCGGTGGTGTGGACCAGGGCCGCGGCCGTCGCGCCGGTGGTGTAGACGATCAGGCCGGCGCTGAACACCTTCTTGCGGCCGTGGATGTCGGCCAGCTTGCCGGCCGGGATCAGGCCCACGGCCATGGCCAGCAGGTAGGCGGTCGCCACCCAGCCCAGCTCCACAGCCGTCATCTTCAGATCTTTTTGGATGGCCGGCAGGGCCACATTGACCGACGAAATCATGAACGGCCCCATGAAGGAGGTCAGCGTGGCCACGAACAGGGCCGACCGTTCCAGGGCGGTCTGTTTTTCCGGCGCGGGTGGGCCGGTTGGATCCGGATGGGGATTCACTGACATCCTGTCTTCCTGTCGGCGGCAACCTGAAGGTCGACGGTTATGGTTCTGCCTGTTATTCATTCAACGCTCGGCTGGCTTTTCCTTATCACCGATCGAGGCCTTTCTTCAACGCCAAGCACCGGCGCATCAAGGGGCTCTTGTGCAGCGCAGGTGCGGCTATCAGCCGCGATTGTCCACGTGGAATGGGGGCCACATGCCGCTCTTGCAGAATCATTTTCCATTTTGAGAACGTTTCTTAAAGATAATGGGCTTGCCGGTTCCCGTCATCCCCGGACGAGCGGGGCTCCACCAGGCGGACCACGCACCGACCCCACCGCAGCATTTAAGCCCTTGAAACCCAGAGCAAAATCAGTTAAAGTATAATTTATTATAAGTTCAGCGATTTACGTTCCTGTTCGTATCGGTCCGTGTTCGTCAATCGAATTAATACCGCGCCATTTTCTTGATGCCCGCCCTGCAGGTAATCATAGTTTCAGACCTTCCAAAGGAGCGACAAGTGAACTACTGGCTGATGAAATCCGAACCGTCGGTATTCAGCATCGATGATCTGAAAACCATGCCGGACCAGACGGAACACTGGGACGGCGTGCGCAATTATCAGGCACGCAACATGATGCGCGACCGGATGAAAGTGGGCGATCGCGCCTTCTTTTATCACTCCAACTGCACGGTGCCGGGGATCGTCGGGCTGATGGAAGTCGTGCGCGAAGGCTACCCGGATCACACGGCCTTCGACCCCAACAGCAGGTATGTCGACGAGAAAAGCGATCCGGAAAACCCGCGCTGGTTTATGGTCGACGTCAAATACATCCGCCACACGACACGGGTCATCCCCCTGGCCGAACTGAAGGCCCATTCGGCACTTGAGAACATGCCACTGGTGCGCAAGGGGAATCGACTCTCGCTCATGCCGGTTTCCGAGACCGAGTGGCACTATATTCTGTCGATTGAGAATCGCCCGGAGGAATAGATGGGCGGCGACCTTTTTTTTAAACATCCGAAACTGCCTTTTGCAGAATACCGCTATTCAACGAACAGCGGACGGCACTACAAGCCCCATATGCACAAGTCCTTCTGTGTCGGCGCCATCGATCGAGGAGAAGTGATCTATCAAGTTGAGGGGAAGACAGCGACATTAACGCCAGGAAGCCTTGCGCTGATCAATCCGGAAACGCTTCACGCCTGCAATCCCAGCCAATTGGGTAAACGAAGCTATTCTATGCTCTTCCTCGATGTTGCGTGGTGTCTGCAATTGCAGCAGTCCCTGTGGCAACTCGACACCTTCAGTCCGGTGAGGGCCGTTTTGTTGGAAGACCATTCGATCTATCAACAATACGTCCGCACGATGCAATTGCTGACGGACGACAGTGATATATTGGAAAAAGAGCAGTTGCTGGCGGAACTTGGAGAAAAAATATTTTTACAAGCCTGCGAACCGGCGGCGGAAAAAAAAGAACCGGCCTTGCACATCGAACAGCTGAAACAGCAGTTAAGTACAAATTTAGATATGGATACATCCTTATGCCAGATAGCCGTATCGCTGCAAGCCAACCCATACACGCTGCTCAGGCAGTTTAAGGCAGCCACGGGTATAACGCCGCATGCGTATCGACTGAATTGCAGAATAGAACTGGCCAGAACGCTTTTGCAAAAAGGCATCGACCTGTCACAAGTTGCCCTGGAATGCGGTTTTTTTGACCAGAGTCACTTTCACCGCCATTTCAAAGCAATAACGACGGTGACCCCCAAGGCGTATCAAGTCAATTTTATACAATAATTTAATTTTCAAAAATTCCATTCTTCCTGCATAAGGATCAGAACGATCTTCAATCTGCAGTGCGCCCATAACCCATCCGCAGGAGGCCTCCAATATGGAATTACACCTCTATTTAGCGTTTGTGGTTGCCACCACGATCATGATCGCCTTGCCCGGGCCGAGCGTGCTTTTAACGGTCGCTCACAGCATCTCCTTCGGTTGGCCGCACGCGCTATCCACTGTCGCCGGCGCGACAATGGGAATCGCCGTCCAACTGATTGTCGCCGCCATCGGCCTGACCTCCCTGCTGAACGTTGTCGCAGACGCATTTGAATGGCTGCGCTGGGCCGGGGCCGCATACCTGGTTTATCTCGGAATCAGGCAGTGGCGAAGCGCAAGCATGCCCCTGGAGATTGACACAATGTCGGTCTCAAGGACGAATCTGTTTGTTCAAGGGCTGGTTATCACGATCCCCAACCCCAAAAGCCTGATCTTCATTGCAGCCTTTCTGCCCCAGTTCGTCGACGCCGCGCGTCCGCTTGGATTGCAGTTTGCTCTCATTGTTCCGACATTTTTGGTGATCACGTTTGCCGTGACATCGGTTTGGGCATTGGTCGCAGGAAAGGCGAGCGGGTATCTGCAAGGTCGGCGAGCCTTTAAAGCCGTCTTGCACGCAGCGGGAGGATTGATGGTCATCGCCGGGGCCGGGCTGGCATTGGCTCGCCGGGGCAACTGAAAAGATGATTGGAATGGAAAGACAAAACAGACCGAAAAAAAATGGCAGTGGACCGCATTCGACCGCCGAAGTGCGAAAGTTAACTGTTTCCGGGCACCTCAACGGCAGCGGCCGCCTCGACACCTGCGTTTACCTGGCTGACCTGTTTTCCGCCCACCGGTGATGACCCGACAGGGGTGAACGTGCGCAAAAATGGTCAGGGCCCACCCGATTTTTCCCTCAGCTTGTCCCCAACATCCTTTAAAAATTAACTAACCTTCAGAAATAGTGGTGTAATTTTTTTTGGTACACCACATGCTTACCTGTTGGGACAACTCCGATCAACAGCTGCCGACCCATGGGGGAGGACCTTATTATGATGGTTCTACGCGAGTCTCACCAGAACTGCGAACGTGTTCCGGTCGAACACACCCGCCTCAATCGTAAAATACGACTGGTCGACCCCGGAGCGGGGATGGAATCAACCCGAAGGGACGATTGTCGGCGAAAGGGTCGTCTCCTCGACTACGACCCGGTCAATGGTTTTTTCAAGGGCCTGCTCATCATGCTGCCCTGTTCCATCCTGTTGTGGGTCGCCGCTATCTGGGGCATTCGATGGATGGTCCATTGATGGTGCGCTAAAAAGGGCGCGCCATGGCGGGTGGGTTGCGCGGGTCAACCTCACGGTTTTCCTGCAGGCGCAGTGGCGATATCCCCAATGGAGCACCTTTGAGGGGGGCGTCAAGCGGTTGGGTTCTGCAGGGGCACCGTGGAGGCGGCCACAATGGCCCCTTGCCTATTCGAAGAATCTTTTTTTGACTTCTTCCTTGAGTATCTTGCCCATGGTATTGCGCGGGATCTCCTGCAGGAAAACAATCTCCTTGGGGCATTTCCAGTCGTGCAGGTTGGTCTTGCAAAAGGCCCTGATATCGCCTTCGGTCAACTCGGCGTCCGGTTTGAGCTTCACCGCTGCCACCACCTTTTCACCCCATTTCTCATCGGGCTTGCCCACCACCACCGATTCATCGATCCCGTCGATGCGGTTAATGACCGTCTCCACCTCTTTGGCTGATACATTTTCGCCGCCGGTGATAATGATGTGCTTGATCCGGTCGGTCAGGTAATAATACCCTTCCTCGTCGATTTTACCCAGGTCCCCGGTGCGAAACCAGCCGCTCTCGAACGTATCTGCAGTTTCGCGGGGTTTGCGCCAGTATCCCGGCGTGATGGCTGCGCTCTTCAACCAAATCTCGCCGATTTCGCCCCGGGCGACATCGGTAAGGGTTGCCGGATCGACAATGCGTACCTGAAGGCCCGGCAGGGGCAGGCCGATCGATCCGGGAACGCGTCTTCCCTTCAGCGGGTTGGAAAAATTCATGCCGGTTTCAGACATCCCCTCACGTTCGACGGGTTCCCGCCCGAAGACGGTGGCGATGCGCTCGAATTCTTTTACCAGCAGGGGCGCAGAACCGGAGGTAAACAGGCGCATGTGGCTGAAATCCAGATGCCGGTCGCCAATATAATCCATCAGCTTGGTATACATGGCCGGTACGGCCATGAAAACCGTACAGCGGGAACCGCCGTCCCTGCGGGTGAGTTCGGTGACCACGGTTTCCGGCCTGAACTGGTCGAGCATGCGCACATGGGCGCCGCTGAAAAGGGCCGTGTGCAACGCAAAGCACAGCCCGTGCACATGAAACAGGGGCAGTGCGTGGCACAGCACATCGCCGGCGGTGATCTCCCAGATCTCGATGATGTTGCCGGCGTCGCACACCAGGTTCCGGTGGGTAAGGACCGCACCTTTGGGGTTGCCGGTGGTTCCGGAGGTATAGATGACCAGGGCCGGATCGTCCGGGGCGATGTCGGCCGCGGGAGCGGATTGCGGTGCCGAGCGGAAAAAGTCGATGTCCTGATAGGGTCGTGCGGTCACTATTTCCAGCAACTGTGCCTCGGGATCGATGCCGCGGACCAAGGCCTTTTTCTCCGGTTCGACGATGATCAACCTGGCGTCGGCATCGCCGAGCAGGTACGTCATCTCATTTTTTTTGAATCCGGGATTCAGCGGCACGGCAATCGCCCCGACCGCCTGGACGGCGAAATGGGCCACCACGGCGAACAAGGATTTAGGGATGAAGAGAATAACCCGATCTCCTTTTTGCACACCCAGACCCGTAAGGGCATTGGCCAATTGGTTTACATCGCGCATTAGCTGCGCATAGCTCATTTCGGTTTCTGTTCGGCCATTGCGCATAAACGTGATAGCGGTAGCGGAACCGTGCCGGTTGACCACGGTTTCGAGCCAGCGATTGATGGATTCTGCTTTCATGGTTTGCTCCCTCGGTCACTGCCCATGCGGATTCCATCGATGAAGGGATGGCACCAGGTGGCAACAGCCCGCAATCTTGAAACGGAATCTGATCCGATTGGGATTACCCGATCATTTTGTTGGGCAGCCATATAGCAAGTTCCGGCCAGATGCACAACAGGACGATCACCAGGAGATCGATGATCACAAACGGAACCACCCCAAGCAATACCTGAGACATGGGTACGTCCGGGGCAATCGTTTTGACGACATACAGGTTCAACCCCACCGGGGGAGTCACCAGTCCGATTTCCAGGTTGACGGTCATGATGACGGCAAACCAGACGGGGTCGAATCCGAGCCCCTGAATGATCGGCAGCAGCAGGGGGGCCACCATTAAAATCACGGCCGCCGGTGGAATGAAACAACCTAAAATGAGCAGCAGGATGTTGATCACCACGATGATCCCCCACTTTCCCACGGGCAGTTTCAATATCAGCTCGCCTAATGTCTGGGTGGCGTACAGATCCGACGAAATCCAGGCAAACACCAGGGCGGCGGCCATGATCATCAGGATCATGCTGCTTTCGTTCAGGGCCTTGATAAATATGGGCCAGAGTTGTTTCGGCCGGTAGATCCGGTAAATGGTCATTACGAAAAACAGGGACAACACCGCACCCAACCCCCCGGCTTCACTGGGTGTGGCCCAACCGCCGTAGAGCGAGCCCATGATGCCGACAATGATCAGCACAAAGGGCAGGACCTTGAAGAGCGAAACGAACCGGTCGGCCCAGGCGAACGTCTCGTGTACGTCTTCGGTTTCCAGAAAGTAGGTCGATCCGCGCCGGGCAGGCACAAATTTGCGGTAGAAAAAAACGATGCCCAGCCATGCGCAGCTGAGCACCACCAGCAGGATCCCCGGAATCACACCGGCAATGAAGCACTTGCCGATGGAGGTCTCGGTGGCCACCCCGTACAGGATCATGGTCACGCTCGGTGGAATCAGAATGCCGAAGGTGCCGGCATGGGCGATCAGTCCGGTGGCCAGGGCCGCCGAGTATCCCCGCCGCCGCATTTCCGGAATGCCGATGCCGCCGATGGCTGCGGCCGTAGCCGGGCTGGAGCCGCACAGGGCGGCGAAAATGCCGCAGCCGACCATGTTGGCGATGCCGAGGCCCCCCGGAATCTTGTGGAGCCATTTGTGAAGGGTTTCGTACAGGTCCTTGCTGGCGTGGGAGGCGGCAATCGGTGCACTCAGCAGAATAAAAAGCGGGATGGCCAGGAGCGCAAAGCTGTCCATGCTGCCGTGGAGCACGTAGGGTAAGGTGGGCAGCAGGTGGGGAGAGAATATTAGAATAAAAATGACCGATATGCCTGCCAACCCGGCCCAGATGGGAATCCCGGTGACCAGCAGGCCGAATGCGCTTCCAAACAAAAGGATAGCCAGTACGTATTCGTTCATACCTTGCCTTTCAGTTCAACGGATCATGCGCTATTCTGACGGGGCGGTTTCCTTGTTTAGCTTAACCTCTGCCAGTTCCGATGGCAGCACCTTCGTTTCGATGTCGCCTTTGCGCAGCCGCTCGATTTTGCGCCCGATGAAAACGATATACTGCAGAAACAAAAGGGTCATGCCCAGGGGGAGAAACAGGAAGGGAATCCAAAGCGGCGGACCCCACAACGATTCGGAATGCTCGTTGTTGACGACCGTCTCCCACCACATGGGCCAGGCATACCAGGCCAAGATAGCGGTCAGGATGCACGAGACGATGGATACCCCGATCAGGGTGATCTCGCGGGTGCGGGGCGACAGGTGAATGATCACCAGGTCCACATTGAGGTGGTGTTCATTCTTCTGGACGAACGGAGCGCCCACGAACACCGTGAAGATCAGCAGAAACACCGATGCCTCGATCTGCCAGATAGTGGAAATTCCCAGCAGCTTGCGGACGATGACTGCCTCGGTGACAATCAGTGCCGCCGCCACGAGACACAGGGCGGCCACCCAGCCGGTGATAACGGTCAGGCCGTCGGTGATGCGGACAAAGAACTGGAATGCAGTTTTCATTGGTTTCACCCGAAGCTTGAAGCGTTGATTGTGCGGGCATGCTGTGGATGGGGGAACATGCATACACCCGCCAGTGTCCCCCGTGCCACGGGGTACATGCAAGGCGGTCAGGCAGGCCCGGGCATTAGACCCTCCGCATCGGATGCGGGGTGAAAAGCCCGGGGCCTGCCGGTTTCAGTCTGCCTGTCCCTGGCAAATGCGGCCTGAAGCGGCAGAAAGGAATAGGGGGGACTGACGCACTCCCTATTTCATCGCATCCAGAGCCAGGTCGAGATATTCCTGGCCGCCTTCAACGGTTTTGGCATACTCCGGCCACGCGGTCTTTTGGGCAAATTCGAGCCACTGGTCGAATTCGGCCTTGCTCATATAGTGAATGTCGACGCCGGCTTTGGAGTATTCGTCAATCAGTTTGTCGACCAGGGTCTTGAAGTTCGGAACGACCCAATTGGCGTTCATCCACTCGGCAACTTCTTCGAAGACTTTTTGCTGCTCCGGGGTCAGGCGCTTCCAGGTAGTATTGGACATGATCAGGTTTTCGGCCATGTACCAGATCGAATAGTCCCGCGGCGCATTGATGTAGCTCAGCACCTCGTAGAGCCGGTAGGAAACGAAGGATGCCGAAGAGGTCAGCATGGTGTCCAGTACACCGGTGGACAGCGCATGGTACGTCTCGGATGACGGCATGCTGGTAATCGACGCCCCGGCTTCGCTCAGCATGAATTCAAATTTTTTTCCGGCCGCTCTCAGCTTGGTGCCCTTGACGTCGGGCGGCAGGACGATCTGCCTGACTTTGCTGCCGAGACCACCGTCGAACCAGGCCCAGACCAGGTTCTTAACGCCGTTGTCCTCCAACAGCGCGTCCACTTTTTTGCCGATGGGTTTGTTGCGCCAGGTCATGCCTTGCGCGACGCTGGTAACCGCGCACGGCATGAGCGTGATGGACAGCTGCGGCACCTTGCCCGAGGCGTAATCCAGGGGAAATACCGACATGTCCAGCGCCCCTTTGCGCAGGGCATCCCACTGCTCCTTGGATTTGTACAACGATTGGGCCGGATAGTAGCGGAACTTGATTTCGCCGTTGGTCTTTTCGGTGACCATGTCCCCGAAAACACGTGCCATCTGGTCGCGAACGTCTCCTGCGGCAAACTGGTGCGAGACTTTCAGCGTCATCGACCCCGCGCCGGCGATTCCCGGCGGGACAATCAACAGCGCAACGAACACAATCAAAAACGGCCACACAACGTTTCTTTTCGCCTGCATGGTATCCCCCTTTTTGTAGATGGTTGCTGGTTGGTGTTAAGGCGGCAGCGGCCGGTCACGTGGAACCATGCTTGATCTTCAGGTCGCCGCCTGTGATTGCTCGACCAGACGTTTAAGGGCCATGGTCTGGTTTTTCAGGTGCTCGCGCATAAGGGCTTCGGCCCTGGAAAAGTCGCGTTGCCGGAAGGCTTCCAACAAATCGCGGTGCTCGCGGATCGAGTCGGCGAATCGTGTTGGCAGGTTCAGGGACTGGAACCGGTACAACAATATTTTTTTGCGAAGGCCGGCGACAATCTGGTTGAGGGTGCGGTTGCCGGCTATCTCCTGGATAAACGAATGATACTGATTGTTGATGCGGATGTATTCTTCCTGGTCGTGCCGCTCGAAATTTTCTTCGAGCCTGGCATGCAGCATTTCCAGGTGCGCAAAATGTTTGGGCGTCATTTTTTCGCAGGCCCTGCGGGCGCAAAAGCCTTCCAGCAGGCTCATCACATCGAACATTTCGGCAATTTCCTCGAACTCCGGCTTGGTCACAAAAGCGCCGCGATTGGGCACCAGCCGGATCAACCCCTCGACGCTGAGGACCCTGAGCGCCTCGCGCATGGGCGTCTTGCTGATACCCATGGTTTCGCAAAGCTTACCTTCGTTGACCTTGTCGCCTTCCTTGAGCTTGCCGGTCATGATCATGTCTCTGAGCATATCGGCAATTTGAACGTGGTAGGTGGCCTTTTTAAATTTCATAATCATTTGTTTATATATAAAAAATTGACGTTTTGGTCAAAATATAATAATTTATAATAAATAATTTATTATAATCGCCTACCTTGTCATGGTCCGGAAGTCAACTGTTTTCTTGGATTTGCCGCCACCCGGGCGTGTCCACCCCTTGCGGACGCAAAAGCCCGGTGGTGCAAACTGATGCACGGCCGGGCTTTTGCTGTTGCTTCCATTGAACCGCAGCAGCTATTCCATTCCCCATCGCTTGTCGGAGCGAAATCAAGATGCCGAGTGTCGGTGCCGCGGGGGATCGTCACTTGCACTGCAAAAAAAAAGCGGGGCGCACGTCGGTGCGCCCCGCTTTTAATTGTCTGCCGGCAGATACGGTCGATCAGTTGCCGGTGGCTGCCTTGTGGGTCTTGATCTCCACCTTCTCGGTGAGGCCTTCGTAATACGTGCGCAGGATGGCGACAACCTCGTCGCGGCCGAAGTGATCGGGCAACTCGCCGCCTTCGGAGAGCATTTTTCGCAGCATGGTGCCGGAGAGCAGCACGCGGTCTTCCTTGGCGTGGGGGCAGGTTCTCAAAGAGGCCATGCCGTCGCACTTGTAGCAGTAGAAGGTCCAGTCGATTTTCAGGGGCTGGCAGAGCAGGCCCTTGCCGTCGCCCGGGGTCGGAATCTTGTCGAAAATGGTCTGGGCTTCGAACATGCCGTAGAAGTCGCCCACACCGGCGTGGTCGCGGCCGATGATCATCTTGGAGCAGCCATAGTTCTGGCGGAAAGCGGCGTGCAGGAGGCCCTCACGGGGGCCGGCATAGCGCATGTCCAGCGGGTATCCGCCCTGGACCACGTTCTTTTCCACAAAGTAACCCTTCACCAAGGCGTCGATGCACTTGACGCGAACGGATGCAGGAATGTCGCCGGGCTTCAGGTTGCCCACCAGGGAGTGGATGTAGACGCCGTCACACACCTCCACGGCGATCTTGCACAGGTATTCATGGGAGCGGTGCATCGGGTTGCGCAGCTGCAGGGCAGCCACCTCGCTCCAGCCTCTTTCCTCGAACTTCTTGCGGGATTCGGCCGGGCGCATGTAGACGCCGGCGTAGCGGGTGGGGTAATCCCCCTCGCTCAGGACCTTGACCGGGCCGGCCAGATTGACGGCTTTCTGATCCATGACCATCTGGACGCCGGGGTGATCTTCCTTGGCGATCTTCCAGAACTCTTCAGCCGTCGGGGTGCCCTCACCCATGAAGACCTTTTCGCATTCCCATTTTTTGTCGGCATCGGTCAGTTCGTATTTCTCGGTGACCTTCATGGTGGCCATGATCTCTTTGCCCTCGGGATCGTACAGGGCCACTTCATCACCGACGTTGATCGCATCGGCGTCATCCTTGGTCACATCCAGGCACACCGGTACCGGCCAGAAGGTGCCGTCTGCGGTCAAAAAATTGTCGCAAACGCCTTTCCAGTCGGCCTTGGTCATGAATCCGGTCAGGGGGCTGAAGCCGCCGATGCCGATCATGATCAGGTCGCCTTTGACGCGCGGGGAAATTTCGACCTGCTTGAGGCCTGCGGCTTTTTTCAGTTCGGCTTCTTTTTCAGCGCCTTCGAGCAGACAGACAGTGAGGCCTTTGCCGCCATGGGGGGGAATAAGATTGGACATGTGTTCTTTCTCCTTTCGATAATGTGATTTTCGCAATCTGTATACACAGATGATAAGCCTGGGGGGAATTAAAATACCAAGTAGAACTAACTATGCGGGAACGGTTTCTTTGTCAAGAATATTTCGGGAGTGGGCGGGCGATCGAAGACGATTGACAAGCCGGTTCCGGTTTTTTACACCGTTGCCAAGGAAAGTGGGACCCTCCCCGCGGCAAGCCGTGGGGAGGGTCCTCCGTAAGGATGAAGATCGTTTTCCCGTTCGCTCGAAAACCCTGTCGCAAGACCCGGGGAAAACACTCGCTGCCTGGGTTCACAGGATTCCGATCAGCATGCGGGTGGCCACTGCCAGCAGTAAAAAGGCAAAGATGCGTTTGAGCCGGTTTACGGGCAGGCTGTGGGCCAGGCGCACCCCTAGCGGGGCTGTCAGGACACTGGTCACCACAACGCCAAGCAGGGCCGGCAGGTAGATATATCCCACGGAATAATCCGGCAGGCCCTGGACCGTCAGACCGTTATAGATGTAGCCGAAGGTGCCGGCCATCGCTATCGGAAAACCGATGGCTGCGGAGGTGCCGATGGCGTGGTGAACGGTCATGTTGCGCCAGATCATGAAAGGCACGGAAAGCGATCCGCCGCCGATGCCCACCAGGCTGGACACGATGCCGATCACGTTGCCGACGCCCAACATGGCCGCGTGCCCGGGAATCTGGCGGGAGGGCGTGGGTTTCCTGTCGATCAGCAATTGAATGGTCACGTAGTAAAGAAAAACGACGAAGAAGCCTTTTAGAAACCGGGTGGAGAGCTGGGCGGCGATGCAGGTTCCGAGGAAGGTGCCGGTAAGGATGCCGATGGCAAATTTTCGTACCACGTCCCAATGGACGGCGTTGCGTTTTTGGTGCGCCCGGAAGCTGGCAACGGCGGTAAACATGATGCTGGCCAGTGATGTGCCTATAGCCATGTGCATGATCAAGGCATCGGGGATTCCCTGGCGGGCAAAGCAGAACACCAGGATGGGCACGACGACCACGCCACCGCCGATGCCGAGCAGGCCGGCCAGAATGCCGGCCACGGCACCATCCAGAATATACATCAACAAAATTGCCGTCATCGTGGCACCTCGTGGATCGCTTCATGTCATGCCAATGAAATCGGTTGACGAATCGACCGGACCCGTTATCATGTTTGCCCGGCACCCACAAGGTCAACCCGGCTATTCACCCACGCGTCACGAAGGAGTGGCATATGAAAATACACTGGCTGCAGCATGTTGCATTCGAGGGTTTGGGGCGCATTGCCGGCTGGGCGGCGGAAAACGGCTGCCCGGTGACCGGTTCACGGATGTTCGCCGGTGATGCCCTGCCGCCGACCGACAGTTTTGACATGCTGGTCATCATGGGCGGCCCAATGAGCGTCAACGATGAGCGTGCGCATCCCTGGCTGGCCGGCGAGAAGCGATTCATCGACCAGGCCATCCAGGCGGGAAAAATGGTGCTCGGCATCTGCCTGGGCACACAGTTGCTTGCCGGTGTTGCCGGTGCCCGGATCCGCCACGCCGATCACAAGGAGATCGGTTGGTATGCGGTGGAAAAAACGCGAGCCGCCCAAGATGCGGCGGCCGGCTGCGCCCTGGCAGGCAGGGCCGAGGTCTTCCACTGGCATGGCGAAACGTTCGACCTGCCCCCTGGCACGGTGCACCTGGCCCGCAGCCGGGCCTGCGAAAACCAGGCATTTGCCATGGGGCCCCGCATCGTCGGCCTCCAATACCACCTGGAGACCACACCGGAATCGGCCAACGCGCTGATCGAGCATTGCCGACATGAACTGGTGCAGGCGCCCTATATTCAGACCGCCGCCGAAATACGGTCCCAGCCGGATCGTTTCGAGGCATTGAACCTCGAGATGGACCGGCTGCTCGACTATTTCGGTTCCATCCACCGGATGCAGACGACGCTTGATTGATAGGCGGACGTGAGGCTTCAGCCCGGGGTAGTGGGATTGTTTTTGTTTTGACATCAAGGCATTGTACTTTTATATGGTCACCTGGTGCTGCGAACCGGTATCGAACCTATCCCCCCTTAGGGGCACTGCGGAAAAAGGAGAATATGGCTTATGATTGCGCAACAACCCCCCAAGGACTCGAACACCCCGAGAAAAAGACGACTCGGCGAACAGCTGATGGAAGACGGCCTCATCAGTGCCGAGCAGCTTCAGCAGGTTCTCAAACGGCAGGCCCAGGCCGGGGGGCAACTGGGTTCGATACTCATCGAAATGGGGTTTGTGGCCCTGGACGACCTGTTGGACCTGTTGAGCCGGAAGTTCGGCGTCCCGGGAGTGAATCTTTACCAGCGAAACATCAAGAATGATGTGCTCCAGTTGATTCCGGTGGAAAAGATGACCGCCATGCAGGTGCTGCCGATAGATTTGGAGAACCAGACGCTGCTGTTGGCCATGGTCAACCCCCAGGACTTCGCCGTAATCAGCGAGCTGGAGTTTTCCCTGGGCAAGAAAATCCGGCCGGTTGTGATGCCCGCCTTCATGATCGAAAGCGCCATCAGAAGCATCGCCGCCAACCCCGGCATGAACCTGCGCGGAGAGGTGCTGTCTGAGCTGGTGGAGATGGAAAAAGGAGAAAAATCCCCACGGCTCATGTCCCTGCTGCGTTACCTTGTCAAGACCGGCGCCAACGACATGGTATTTACGGCCGGGGCACCGCCGTCCCTTAAAATCGCCAATAGCATCAAGCGGCTGGCCATACCCGCACTCACCCCTGAAGACTGCATGAACTACGCCCGGGAGATGCTGTCCGATGAGGGCTGGCAGGCCTTTTCAAATATGACCGATTTTGATTTTTCCGCCACTTACCCGGATATCGGTCGATTCCGGGTGGCCCTTTATCGCCAGCGCAATTCCATCGCCATTGCCCTGCGGCCCATCATGGACGAGGTGCCGGACCTGCCCAAGCTGAACCTGCCGGAGTGGATTGCCAACTTTGCCCTGCGCCCCCAGGGTCTGATCCTGATTTCCAGCCCGGCAGGCCATGGAAAGACCACCACCCTTTCCGCCCTGGTGGACATCATCAATACCCGCCGGGGGTGCAACATCGTAACCCTGGAAGACCCGGTGGAATACCTGCACAGGCATAAAAAGAGCAACGTCAGCCAGCGCGAGGTGGGGCGTGACGTGGGATCTTTCGCCCAGGGCATGCGCCATGTGCTGCGTCACACCCCGGACGTTATCGTCGTGGGCGAGATGCGCGACAAGGAGACCTTCCGCATTGCCCTTCAGGCGGCCAACTCCGGCCATCTGGTCCTTTCCACCGTCCACTCGGACAACTCCACCTCGATCATCGATCGCATCGTGAACATGTTCGAGCCGTATGAGCAGAACCTTATCCGCATGACCCTGGCCGAGTCACTGCTGCTCTCCATTGCCCAGCGGCTGGTTACCCAGAAGGACGGCAAGGGACGGATGTTGGCCCTGGAGTTTTTTATCAACAGCCACCGCATGAAAGGATTTATCCGGGAAGGCAAAACCCATCAGATTCGAAGTCAGATGCAGACTGGCAGCGAGGATTTCTCCAGTATCGACATTTCACTGGCCAGACTGGCCAGAAAAGGCCTGATCCGCGTGGAGGATGGATTGAACCAATGTGAAGATGAGATGTTCTACCGCGGTTTGATGCAGGCGCCGGATAAGCGGTAGACCGTCAGGCCGCTTATTTTGGGGCGGCCATTTCGGCCGGCAGGGGAAGCGGGTTTCCGGTGGGGTACCCGCGCTCCCGGGCCAGCTCCTTCAGGCGGCCGATGCGGCGGCGATTTTCCGGGTGGGAGGCGAAATAGTGGCCGAAGCGGCCCGGGTCGCCGTCCTCGGGGATTTTGCTGAAAAAAGAGGTGGCATCCGCCACGTGCCCGTAATGGCAAAACAGCGTTTCCAGGGCGAACGCGTCGGCCTGGCTTTCCTGCTTGCGAGAAAAACTCAGTTCGGTGAGGACCATTCCCTGCCCGATCATGCTGTTGATGCTGTTGTCCGCCCCCAGCAACACCGTGGACGCGGTCATCAGCACCAGGGTCCGGCCCAGCCCGCGAAGGTGATCCCTGTTGGCATAATGCCCCAACTCGTGGGCCAGGACAAATGCCAGCTCGTTCTCCGAGGTCATTTCCGCCAGCAGACCGGTAAAGACCACCATGTGCCCGCCGGGCAGGGCCGCCGCATTGACGGCATCGGATTCGGTGACATGGACGGTAATCCTATAGGGCTGCGGGGCGCATCGATCCTGGAGACGATCCACCAGGATTTGGAGGGATCGGGTGGTGGTGGCGACCTCTTCATCTTCGACGATCCGCCCGATGAAGGCGCCGGCCAGCTTTTCTTCCAGATCCATGGAGAGCCGGGGGACAATCAGGTCGACCGCCAGGCCGAGGACCAGGTAGATGCCAACCACGATGGCCAGCAGGCCGCCGGCCAGTATGGCGAACTCCTTGAGTGGGTGGGTGGGTGAGACATTGACGTTGATTCCGGGCTGGCGGGCCGTGAATTTCACCTATTCCTCCACGGTAAGCGCCGTTCCGTAAGCCATGGCTTCCAGGCAGCCGATGTTCTTGCGATTGGACTGTTTGCCGATGGCCGACGTCTCGATGCGCACGTTGACAATGATCGTGGCATTGCCGGCCATTTCTTTCATGCGCAGCAGAGCCTCCCGCCGTGCCCGGTCGAGAAGGCTTTCGTAGGACTTGACCTTCCCGCCGAAAATATTGCGCAGGCCCGCCAGAATTCTCTTGAAATAATCTACTGAAATCACTGCGCTGCCATAGACCAGCCGGGCCGACCGGATTTTATGTTCGGGAATACCCGCGGATCTCAAGGTGACGGCCGGAAGGTTGACCGTTGCATTTTCCCGCTCGGCAATCGAACGGTAGTGCCGCTTTTCGGCCCAGGTCCCCGCACCGTATCCCAAGGCCAGCAATGACAAAAAGACGATCAGGTCAATCATCGGCAGTCTCCTAATCCACCCGGACGGCGGTCCCGTAGGCGTATAGTTCCGCTGCGCCCTGAGCGACGGAAGAAGTGGAAAAACGGACGTTGACAATAGCATTGGCGCCCATCAGCCGGGCCTCTTCGATCATCCTGTCCATGGCCTGCTGGCGGGATTCCTGGAGCAGCTGCGTGTAGCCCTTGAGTTCCCCGCCGACGAGATTTTTCAGGCTGGCCATCAAGTCGCGGCCGATGTGCTTGGCCCGGATGGTGCTGCCGGAAACCAGACCGAAATGCTCCGCCACGGTCTTCCCGGGAACCGTCTCGATATTGGTGATTATCATTTTGCCTCCATCGGATGTCGTGATATAGTGAACCTTGACTTGGGAAACCGGCGGTTGCGCGGGCGATCGCGATTCGTTGGAGGCGTCGTCAACCGCTGCCGAACCGCCGGAAGACGGCAGCTGGGCCTGGCTCTCGGGTGAACCCTCCTCGCGGATTTCGCAGAATGCACCGGCGGCGGCGAACACCTGCTTATACTTTTCGGCGGTGGCCAGGTCGGTGTGCTTGCGGACGGCTACGGGGCTGCCGGTGAACAATTTCGCGATCCCCTGGTCATCGGTTTTGAGTGCGGACTTCAATCGATCCTTGACCATCCCGGCGCTTTTCCCGGGCATGATCCTGCCTTCGAAGATAACGGTGTATCGATCGCTCATGGGTCGCTTGCTCCTCGTCAGGGTGTTGATGATGAACGGCCCGAACCGATCCGCAGACAAACTCGCGTGGAACGGGTTCGACTCGCTTATACGTCATCGATGGTTATCGGGCAACCCTCGATGAAACATGAGGGAAAAATGATCAAGACAATCTCCGTCCCCCGGCTGTTGCTGGGCGCCATGTTTCTGTGGCTGACCATGGGTTGCGCGACCTCCACCATGCAGACCCCTGCCGGTCCGGCACCCCTGACGAAGGCCGATGTGCCGCAGGGGTCCGGATGGTGGTACGTCCGCTTCAGGATGGACCGACCGGCTGAGGAAACCCGCTGGGAGAGAGATCTTCTGCTCGCCCATCGGGTCGCCGCTCCCCTGATTGGCGCCCATGAAGGGGAGATCGATTTGTGGCGCTTTCACCGCCGCTCCGCGGCGGATGAAACCGGCCACCAGTTCAGTTTCCTGTTTTTTTCGACTGCGGGGGTGGCGGACAGCATCAATCAGGTGATTTTGGAGGATCCGCTGGTCGGACAAATGCTTGCCGACGGTGTGATCAAAGAGGTGATCACCGATGCGGTCGATCACAATGATCGTCCGGATGTGGGCGACACCAGCGACGCCAACTGGTCGCCGGTCATGCAGCGTACCTGGCCCTATTACATCATGGGGGTGAGCCGCATGTGGCTGGCGATGATCGATCAGGTTTCCCGGGAACGCGGGGTGTCAGCCGAGGCCACGTTGGGTGAAACGCTGGAGCACTATGCCCAGGTAAATGATGCGATCAAACACATCTG
Organism: Desulfosarcina sp.; assembly: GCF_055467485.1. NCBI lineage: Bacteria > Pseudomonadati > Thermodesulfobacteriota > Desulfobacteria > Desulfobacterales > Desulfosarcinaceae > Desulfosarcina > Desulfosarcina sp. The sequence continues at coordinate 30,087 of NZ_JBUOIV010000035.1, forward strand.
GCAACAGGAAGGCTACCACGCCTTGCTCCACCACCTGAATGCCATCTATGGGTATGAAGCCCTGGTTTACTGGGAAAAGCGCTGGAAATCCTTCTGATTTTATGGTGTTCAGAGCGATCGCGCCGCTGCGTTCTGACTACGCGACAGCCGTTTTGTCGGAAGTGATCACGCCGCCGACCATGCGACGAACGGGTGCCGGAGTCACGGTTTATGCTGAATCGAATCATCGCCGCCCTTTTTCTGCTCTTTTTGGGGCTGACCTCAGCCGTTTTTTTCATCGCCGCACTGGTCATATGGGCGCTGACTGTGCCGGTAGACAGGCGGCTGGTCGTGCTGCACCTGTTCACCTCGTTCTGGGCGTCCCTCTATCTGTGGATCATGCCCGCCTGGTCCGTGCATGTTGACGGCCGGCGACCAGACGCCTGGAAACGCAACTATGTGATTGTTTCCAACCACCAGTCGCAGCTGGATATCCTGGTGGCCTTCCGTCTGTTCATGCCCTTCAAGTGGGTGTCCAAGGCCGAGGTGTTCAAGCTCCCGTTCATCGGCTGGAATATGTCGCTGAACCGGTACATCAAGCTCAAGCGGGGAGACAGGGAGGCAACGGCCAGAATGTTTGCCGACTGCGAGAAAGCCCTGTCCCAGGGCAACTCCATTTTTATTTTCCCCGAAGGTACGCGATCGAAAACAGGGGAGTTGAAACCGTTTAAACCGGGGGCGTTCATCCTCGCCAAGAAGATGCAGGTGCCCATCCTGCCGGTAGTGATCAGCGGCACCAATGCCGCTCTGCCCAAACACAGCCTCAATTTCCACGGCAGGCAGCATATGCACCTTCGCGTGCTCGAGCCCATCGACGCGGAACGGGTTGCCGCCATGTCGGTTGAGGATCTGACCGACATGGTCAGGGCGCGGGTGGTCGATCATCTGGAGGAACTGGCGCCGGCCTGACAGGGGCTTATGGTCGCTACCTCTGACGGGCAGTGGCCATAAGCATGGCCCGGACCGGCGCGGGATAGCCTTCTACGGTTTTTTCCGGATCATCGGGATCCAGAAAGTCTGCCAGGCTTTCCGTGTCAATCCAGTCGGTCCTGCGCTGTTCCTGCGAGGTGGTCCTGGAGACGTCCACGCATTGGATGTCGTGGAAGCCTGACCGCGTCAGCCAGTGGGTCAGGCAGGCCACGGTCGGGATGAAGAAGATATTATTCATTTTGGCATAACGCTTTTCCGGAAACAGCGCCATCTCACCATCCCCTTCCAGGACCAGGGTTTCCAGCACCAACTGCCCACCGGGCACCATCAGCCTGTGAATCTGGAGCAGGGTGTCCAGGGGAGATCGGCGGTGATACAGGATGCCCATGCACAACACCGTGTCGAAACAGCGGTGCATCGACGGCATCTCCTCCAGCTTCAAGGGCAGGCAATGCACCTGGGGAAAGGCCAGGTAGCGGGACAGGGCCAGAAACTGGAAATAGTAATTCAGGTAGGGTTCGACCCCCAGTATGAGGGCCGGTTGCCTGACGGCCAACCGGAACATGTAGTAGCCGCAGCTGGAACCGACGTCCAGGATCCGCTTTCCGGTCTGCGAACCCAGGTGCCCGGCCAGCCGGTTCCATTTGATGGAGCTGTCCCACTCGCTGTCTATCTGAATGCCGAAAATCTCGAAGGGGCCCTTGCGCCAAGGTTTCAGGTCGCACAGGGCCGCATCGAGAGATGCCGTTTGATCGGGGTCGAGATCGACAGCGGCGCCGATGCGGATGCGGTCCCGGTCCGCGTCGACCGAGGACGGCCGGACGTCGGGCAGCCTGTCCAGCGCACCCATCAGCGCGAGCCCCTTTTTATTGCTGCGATGGATGACATGGCTTCGCCTGTTGACTGTCGCGGCCAGTTCCGGCAGGAACGGTCCGAGAACCGGATCCCGGGCAAGGGCATCCAACCGGTTCATTTGGTGCAGATCCATGAACAGAAATTGAACCATTTCAGCCAGATGTCAATGCCGCTGAATCCACAGCGGCGCAGCCGTTCATGGTGCGTTGCCACCGTTTCCGGAACCAGCACGTTCTCGAGGGCTTCGCGTTTCTGGCTGATTTCCAGATCGGAATAGCCATTTTCACGCTTGAACCGGTAGTAAAAGTCAACCTGCAGATCCGACAGCGCCTGATTCGGGTGCACCGTTTTTTCTGAGAAAAGAAGCATCCCGCCAGGCACCAGGGCCTCGTGGATTCTCTTTAACAGGGCGTCCCTGTCCCCCGGCGGAATGAACTGCAAGGTAAAGTTCACGACCACCGCACCGGCCCGTTCCATGTTCACCCGGCGAATATCACAGCACAACGGCGTGATCCCCGCGGGTCGGCCGGCGTCATGCAGGCGCTTTTCAAATATGTCCAGCATGGGTTGGGAGTTGTCCACGGCAACCATCTCGAATGCACCGGCCGGCATTCGGCCGCAAAGGGCCATGGCGAGGTTGCCGGTGGAGCATCCCAGGTCGTACACCCGGGTTCCGGGGCGCAAGGACCGTACCACCAGCTGGGCCTGCCGGCGGATGATTTCGCCATACATGGGCACCGAGCGGTGGATCATGTCGTCGAATACGTCCGCCACCGCTGCGTCAAATTCAAATGGCGGCACCGGGGTTTTCGCTGTGCGGTAAATGGTGTCTTTGCCCATGATAATTCCCGTTGCTGCCAGCATGACATCAAAACGGGCCTGGTCCGGTTGTTCGGCAGCAGCCCGCTGGCTGTCAAGCCTTAAAAAAATGAAAAACGCCCCTACCGGGTCAATTCGACAGGGGCGTCGGTTGTACGTCATCAACTTGCCATGCGGATCAGCTTGCCTTCCTGCCCGGCAGTACCAAGTTGAGCACAACTCCCAAAATTCCGGACAGGCCGATGCCGCCCAAGGTGAATTTGCCGAAAGGCAGCACCATGCCGCCGATGCCGCAGACCAGGATCAGGGCCACAATCGCCAGATTGCGGGGTTCGGTGAGATCCTCGCCGGCCTTCACCAGGGTATTGAGGCCGATAACGGTGATGGCGCCAAAAAGCAGCAGCATGATCCCGCCCATCACCGGCACCGGGATGGTCTGGAGCAGGGCGCCCATCTTGCCGATAAAGGCCAGGGCAATGGCAAAAATGGCGGCCCAGGTCATGATGCCGGGGTTGAACATCCGGGTGAGGGTGACCGCACCGGTCACCTCGCTGTAGGTGGTGTTGGGCGGCCCTCCTAAGAAGGAGGCAAAAGAGGTGGCGATGCCGTCGCCCATCATGGTGCGGTGAATGCCCGGCTCCTTGACGAAATCCTTGCCGGTGACGCTGCCGATGGCCAGAATGTCGCCGAAATGCTCGATTGCCGGTGCAATGGCGACCGGCACGATGAAAAAAATGGCCTGAAGGTTCCACTCGGGCAGGACAAAATCGGGTACGGCAAACCACGGGGCGTCTACCAGCGGCGTAAAGCTGACCAGGGCGGGGCCGGTAAAGTTCTTCAACGCTCCGGGATCGAAACCGGCCTGAACGGACCCGGATACACCGATAAAATCGAGGATCAGCGACGCCGCGTAGCCGGCCCCGACACCGATGAGAATCGGGATCAGGCGAAGCCAGCCCTTGCCCAGCAGGGAGGTCACAATGGTCACCAGAAGGGCGACGCCGGCCACGATCATCGCCGTGCCTTGGGGAACCAGCCAGGCCGAACCGTCGCCGGTGCGGCCCATGGCCATGTGGACGGCCACCGGTGCCAGCACCAGCCCGATGACCATGATCACCGGTCCAACCACCACCGGCGGCAGCAGCTTGTGCAGAAAACCGGCACCGAAGGCTTTGATGCACAGGCTCAGCACTACGTACAGCAGGCCGGCAGCCACCATGCCGCACATGGTGCCAGGAATGCCCCAGGTATTCACCCCATAGATGATCGGTGCGATAAAGGCAAAAGAGGAGGCCAGGAAAATCGGTACCATGCGCTTGGTGATGAACTGGAATATCAGGGTGCCCGCGCCGGCGGTAAACAGGGCGACGTTGGGGTTCAGGCCGGTGAGCAGGGGGACCAGCACCAGGGCGCCGAAGGCAACAAACAGCATCTGGGCGCCCACCAGGCTGTCTTTGGGGCGGAACACATAATCGGTGGCGGACTCTTGCGCGGACATAACACCTCCTTTTGGAAATTGGGATACCATGGGGTAGACGAGAAAGTTGAACCGGTCTATATGCGGAAACCAAAGATGTGTCAAGCGTTGTGCCGTTGCCGCAGCCGCATCTTTTTTTGCTTGCCATAAGAAAGAAAAAACTTTACAAATCCACAAGTTGTGCCGATATCACCGCAAGTGAAACGAGAATGAAGGCCACTGCGTTCCCTATGACGGCGGATAACTCATGCGCAAACCGATTCGACACATTCCAATCCTGAAGCCCGGCACATGGATGGCCGTCGTGCTGATCCTGCTGCTGGCGCTGCCGGCTGCGGCCGATATCTACATGTATATCGATAGTCAAGGTGTCATGCACTTTACCAATGTTCCCACCTCCAGCGACTATCGGGTGTATATCAAGGAGCGCCCCAAGCGCCAGGGTACCCAGATGGACGCCAATCGCTTCGACCGCTATATCGACGAGGCCGCCGGTCTTCACGGGCTGGACTTTCCCCTGATCAAAGCGGTAATCCGTGCCGAATCGGCATTCGACCCCAAGGCCGTATCCAAAAAGGGGGCGCTGGGGCTCATGCAGATCATGCCGGCGAACCTGGAGGCCTTCCGGGTTTATGACCCGTTCGACCCCTGGCAGAACATCATGGGTGGCGCCCGCTACTTGAAGGCCCTGATTCAGCGGTTTGACGGTCAGGTGCCCCTGGCCCTGGCCGCCTACAATGCCGGCCCCCGGGCGGTGGACACCTACCGCGGCATACCGCCCATTCCGGAAACCGAGGCGTACGTTAAAAAAGTGATGAAATTCTTCTACCTTTACAAAAATGGATGAGTACGGTGCACTGCGGTGCAGTCGGTCGTCGATTCAGCTAACGCCCTGACTATCGTCGCCCCAGGTAGACCAGAACTAACCCAGCCACCATCATCACCAATCCAAACCGGCGAAGGGATTCAGGCGCCATCTCCATTATTTTGGCCATCCACCCCTTCATCTGATTCGGTGCCGCAAAATAAGGAACCCCCTCGATGATCATCACCATGCCAATCACGCAGAGAAAATAATCCATTTTTTCCAGTTTTTCGCTTTAAGCGGGTATGTTCGAAAATGACCCGCTGCCAGGGTCGTCTTCGACGATCAGGTATTACTGCTGGGAACCGCGACAGCGAGCGCATTCCCCGCGGCTAGCCGCGGGGAGGGTTAAATCCGTTAGGGACCAACGGATTCTGCTGCATCGCTACCGGGGGAAATCTGACGCACGGTTCCGCCATCTCCGGGCTGGTGAGCGTCCGGTACAGCGCGGGTCATATTGGCACGAAAGCCCGTGATGCGCAAGCCTATGCATCGGCTGCCAAGCCGGGCACACCACACGGGAAACCGTCTACCAGGCCAATCGTTATGCGGATGCCCGCATACACGGTGACAGTTGATCGCTCCGGCCCGACTCCGGCGTACCGCGAGGATCGGGTCAACGCGCGTCCTAAGGCTGATACGCAGCCGGCAGCCTGGACAAATCCATGAAAAATGTCCTCTGTTATGCTAAGTAAGGATTGTCGATCCACCGCCGCTGTGATTCGGTGCCAGTTGTCAGACATCCGGACCCATTACCCATCGGCAAAGGTATGTGATCGCAAGTGAGCCGGCCCCTACCATCCCCATGCAACGGCGTTTGGCCTGCCCGTAAGGAGACAACGATGAAAAGATGTGCTCAATGCGCAGTCGTCCTGTTGACGATGTTGATGACTACCGTCGCCGGGTCAGCCGATCTGGAGATGCTGCTGGCAGCGCCGCCAAACCCGGTCCAGGGCGGCGATACGGTGATGGTGGAGCTGTACCTGCACAATTTTACAGACGTTGCCGTCACCCGCGAACTGCCGCCGACGGTGGCCTGCCGAATCGATACCGGCCAATCAACGGACACCGTCAATGCCGATCTGGTGAACCCTGAGACGGAATCCCATGTGGAAATCCCCGGCCGGGGTTTTGCCAAACGGCAATATGCCGTCCTGCTGCCTCTCTATGCCACGGGTTCGGTTCGGATCGTGCTGGAGACGATTGATGCAAAGCCACTCATCATCCCGGTGGAAAAAGCGCCTCCCGAAGCGTGGATCGGCCAGCAGGTGCCTCTGGATGAGGGGCCCACTATGCTGCAGTCCTTTCTCGACGACCTGTCCGTTTACGAACCCATGTATTTTCTGCTGGGTGTGGATCCGGGGCTGGACCAGAGCAAATTCCAGTTCAGCTTCAAGTACCGCCTTTTCAATCCCAAGGGCTACCTGGCGGAAATTGCCCCCTGGGTGACCGGTTTCCATCTCGGGTATACCCAGCGGTCCTTCTGGGACCTGAAAGACGATTCCAAGCCATTTGACGACACCAGCTACATGCCGGAAGCCTTCTACCTGCTGCCCAAACTCGAACTGAATCTGGCGCGTATCTCTGCGTTCGGCATCCAGGGCGGTTTCCAGCACGAATCCAACGGCAGGGCCGGCACCGCCTCCCGCAGCACCAATTATATTTATCTCAAGCCAATCATGGGCGTTCACCTGGCCGGCCCTTACCACATGAAAATCGCCCCTAAAATTTTTACCTATGTGCAAAACGAAGATGAAAACAATGCCGACCTGGCAGACTATCGGGGGTATGTCGATCTGGAAGTGGGCATCATGAACCCGGAGGATCTTGCCCTGAACACCCACTTGTGGTGGGCCAAAAAAGGGCCATCGGTGCAGGTGGACCTGACCTATCCCATGACGCAGCTGTTGGGCAAAAGCCTGAACTTCTACCTGCAGGCCCAATACTTCAGCGGGTACGCGGAAACCCTGATCCGCTATAACGAGCGCCATGACGCCTTCCGGTTGGGTTTTTCCATCGTTCGTTAAGCCAGGGACCGGGTTGAAGCTGCCTTCGACAAAGAAACGGTGGGTCGGAAATACCCCATTTATCAATCCTCACAATGGTCATTCTTCAATTGGATTTAAGAATGAATATCAGCTGCCCCAAATGCCGATCCATGTTCTCCTATGGTCCCGATGGGGCCAGTGCGGAAACGGTAGCGGTTCAATGTCCGGCCTGCGGTCATGCCTACCCGCTGGCCCTTTCAGTCACCGGGGAAGAATTGCCACCTGAATGGGAACCCGGGGAAGCGGGGATGCCGGAACCGATGGTCGAAGACTGGAGCGACGGACCATCGCCACGGTCAATCCCGCCCGGCGATGCCGACCCCGAATCCATCCTCAACCGGGTGTTCGGTTATCCGTCCTTTCGGGAAAACCAGAAAGCGATCATCGATACGCTGCTGAACGGCCGAGACGTCTTCGCCCTGATGCCTACCGGCAGCGGCAAGTCCCTTTGCTTTCAGATTCCGGCCATCATCCGGTCCGGCGTCGGTGTGGTGGTTTCTCCGCTGATCGCCCTGATGCAGGACCAGGTGACGGACCTCCGCCATTCCGGGGTCCGGGCGCATTTTCTCAATTCCAGCCTTTCCGCCGAAGATGCCGTCCGGGTGGAAGCGATCGCCGCCGGCGGCGACTGCGACCTGCTTTATGTGGCCCCGGAACGCTTGCTCACCGAACGCTTCCAGCGCCTGCTGGCCAACATGGACCTGGCCCTGTTCGCCATCGACGAGGCCCATTGCGTCTCCCAATGGGGACACGACTTCAGGCCCGAATACCTGCAGATCGCCGATGTCACCCGGCGTTTCCCGGCGGTGCCGCGAATTGCCCTGACCGCCACTGCCGATCCGGCCACCCGTCGGGAGATCGTGGAGAAACTCAACCTGGCCGATGCCGCCCGTTTTGTGGCCAGTTTCGATCGTCCCAACATCTTCTACCGCGTCCAGATCAAGCAGAACGACAAGCGGCAGTTGCTTGCCGTACTGCGGGAGCGGCACGACGGGCACGCGGGAATCGTGTATGTGCGCACACGCAAGCGCGCCGATGCCACTGCCCGCTGGCTCGAGGAGAAGGGGATTGTTGCCTTGCCTTACCATGCCGGTCTGGATGCCGATGTCCGTCGTCGCCATCAGCAGCGGTTCTTAATGGAAGAGGGGCTGGTGATGGTGGCCACCGTCGCTTTTGGCATGGGCATCGACAAGCCGGACATACGTGTCGTGGTTCACCTGGATCTGCCGTCGAGCATGGAGGCCTACTACCAGGAGACGGGTCGCGCCGGACGTGACGGCCAGCCGGCCGAGGCCTGGCTGTTTTACTCGATGTCCGATGTGGTGGCCATGCGCAACCTGCAGGATCTTTCAACCGCGAACGAGGCCTTCAAATCGGTCCAGCAGCGCAAACTCGGGTCTTTTCTGGGCTTCTGCGAAAGCCCCGAATGCCGGCGAAAAGGCCTGTTGGGCTATTTCGGCGAATCGTACGCCCCCCCGTGCAACTGCTGCGACAACTGCACTGAGCCGGTAGACACCTGGGACGGCACCGTCGCCGCCCAGAAGGCCCTGTCCTGTGTATACCGCACCGGTCAGCGTTTCGGCGCGGTCTATCTCATCGATGTCCTGACGGGCAAGGCCACGCCACGCATGGAACGCTTCGGCCACCATCGCCTCAAGACATTCGGCGTGGGGCAGGAGCTGGCACCGAAGCAGTGGCACTCGGTGTTTCGCCAGTTGTTGGCTGCGGGCTGCCTGGACACGGATCTGGCCGCCAGAAGCGGGCTTCGCCTGAACGAGCGCGGCTGGGACATTCTAACGGGCAAACAGCCGGTTTTTTTCCGGAAAGACTCCGACCCGGTTAAACCCACGTCCCGCAAACAGAAGTCGGCAGAGACGTCATTCGAATGGGAAGATGCGGATTCCATCGCCTTGTGGGAAGCGTTGCGCCAGTTGCGGCTGGACCTTTCAAAGGAGTTGAAGGTTCCGCCCTACGTCATTTTTCACGACAAGACGCTCAAAGAGATGGTCATCCACCGGCCTATGGCCCGGGACGACCTGCTTGGCATTCCAGGTGTCGGCCACAACAAAATGGAACGGTTTGGCGACCTTTTCTTAAAGGTCATCGCCCAATCGGCAGGAGGAACGGCGCGACCGGCAGGCGATTGACCGCCGGAAAAAGAAAGCGACCGGGCGCTGCCGATCACAGTTCGATCAGGGTCTTCGGTTCGAGCAATCCCTTGCGCAGCGGCAGACGGCCGGTGGATGTGAAGTCTTTGGGCATGTAGGGTTTCAGTTCACGTCCCTACTGCTTCATCCGCTGGTACAGATCGACCACTTTCGGCTCTCTTTTAAGGTCATTAAACATCTCATCGGCCAGGTTCGTCAGGGTGGTGGACTCCCAGAAAAGCGGCTGCTCAAAGCCCGGCAGCTTTACCACCATACCGACATGGGACCAGGGGCTGTGTTCGAGCTTTTCGATGCGTTTGCTCTCTTCATACCGGCCGCTGAAAAGGACCAGGTCCCCGGTTTCATTTCCGGTGCCAGTTCGGCAAACGGTTTTGTCTCCATTGCCTGCTTACTCCTCATGCTTCAATTCGATTCCGGCCCGATGCCTTGGCACGATAGAGCAAGCGGTCCGCGGTTTCCACCCGCGTGTTGGCGTCTTCGCCGTTGCTGTGCACGATCCCGCAACTGATGGTCAGCGATGGCACCCGTTGGTCGCAATGCTTGAGATTCAACTGGAGGCGTTCGATAATCCGCCGGGCGTTTTCCACGCTGCAGTCGGGGAAGATGACCATGAACGCATCGCCGCCACAACGGCCGGTGATATCCATTTCGCGAACGGACTGGCGGATGATGTCCGCCACCTTTTTGACGATATCATCGCCGGTCTGGTGGCCATCCGTGCCCTTTCCCTATACCAGCCGCTACCCAAGAACATCCTATGTAAAAAGGTCGTCCCCGGTGGCGCTAGCCGACCAGCTGACAGCCCAGGCATTGTCTTGATCGAGCCAATCGGAATTGGCGTGTGCTAGCGGGGGTACTGGATCAGGAGGGTTTTGAACGCATCGCTTTTCTTGATCGCGGCAATCGAATTCCAAATATTTTCTGAAAGATCGGGATATCGTGAAACAAAATCGTGGGAGAGTATCAGGTAATAGGTCTTTTCAACCACCGGCGGATAGACCTTGCGGATGCCGCTGAAACGATCCGGTGCCCCCGAAATATGCGCGTCTATCACCGTGTCCAGGCAGACCACGCCGGCAAGCCCCCCTTTTTTCAGAATCGTTAGCAGCTCTACCGGCCTCGGTTTCTCCAGAAGGTCGATACCCGTGCGTTGAAGATCCGTGACGATGGACCAGCCCAACGGCACGCCAACGGTCGGCCGCTTCATCAGGTGCATGTTGACGAAGGCATCTTCGTTCCATCCCAATGGCGAAGCCACGTTGGTATAGAGGAAATAGGCGCTGTCGCGGCTTTTGCTGGACGGATCGATATCGCCGTTTTTGGTCGGGAAGCGTCCCAGCGACAACCGCTCGGGCTTGAGGCTGGCAGGGAAGACACCGTCCACCCGGCCGTGCTTCAGATCGGTCAGGCAGCGTTTCCACGGCAGCCGTACCATCTTCAGTTCCAGATTCAAATCCTTGGCCATGAGCCGGTATAGCTCGATTTCCAACCCGGGCGACTTTTCCTCGAAGTGCGTTCCGCCACCCATGATCCACGGGTTGCCCGGGGTATCATCCGTGGCCAGGACAAGGGATACGGCCAAAGCGGGTGGTGCCCACAGGCAAACCATGAAAAACAGGATGGTGCTCGATACGATCGATGCCACCACCCCTTTTTCTCCCGTCGGTGCAAAAAAAAGCCGGACCGGCGGGGTGTCGGACACCCGCAGGTCCGGCTTGAATGGCATACCGGTACTTTCGCGAATCTAAAACTATGCCTTTTTATCCTCTTCCAGCTTTTCCGGCGCCTCGTTTTCCGCTTCCTTGGAGGCACTTTTAAAATTGCGGATGGCCTTTCCCATGCCGCCTCCGATTTCCGGCAGCTTGCCCACCCCGAAGATGATGAGAATGATGACCAGGATGATGATTAATTCCGGCATTCCGATTCCAAACATAGGTTCCTCCTGTGGTAAACCGCATCCTAACGTAATTTTCCCGGTCCGGCCTGCCGTAGCGCTGGGGGGCTGTGCCCAATCAGGTCTGGTTCGGTTTCAATTCGTCGAGCAGTCGCTCAAATTCTTTTGACTTCAGATAGCTGTCAACGGCGCCCTGGTGTTCGATCCAGGAGGACCACACCTTCATCCAGGCGTCGTTATGCCAATAAAAGTCCTCGTTTTTCTTGCCCTTGAGTGTTTCGATATACTCAACGTACTCTTCTGAACAGCTGTCGCAAAAATTATAGGGGACCCTGTATCCCGGCACATTTGGATTGCTTCCCGGCGTAACCTGGACGCCGCATTTTTCGCATTTGGAAACGCAGTGCGTGCAGCGGAATATTTTCCTGACGGCCAACAGCTTTCTTTTTCGGATGATGGCGTCGTGTTTTTTCTGGGTGCATTTAAGTTTTTCGTCAAGGGAGATAATGTTTCCCATGGCTTGCCCGCCGTGAACGCATGAAGTGAATGGTGTAAGGCCAGACAATATCATTGTGTCCCATGGGTGTCAATCCGACCCGTGTGAAAAGGTGCCGATTGAAAGCCGGCGCTACCGTGGTCGATCATCGCCGATCCGTGATCCCCTGCAGTCGGCGATGTCGATCGCAACCGCCCGGGTGAAGGCGCAAGCAGATTTGCGGTTGCGCAAACCCGACGAGAAGTTAAGCGTATCCTTGTTAAACCGCCGTCGCCATGGTAAAACGCGTCGTATTCCCAAGTCAGTGAAAGGACGATCGATGCAACCGACATTTACAGCCGACTGCCTGCCTATGCTGATCGGCAGTTTTCCCATGAATGACCACCTCGCGGCCTCCCGCCTGATTATGGACTACACACCTGCCATCCCGCTGTGGATACAGCTGCCGGTTTTCCCGGAAGAGGGCATGGTGCCGCAATTTCTGCCGGGAATGCCGGGCGTGGTCAGCCAGGGTGGCAAAACCTTCATCGATACCGCTGCTGAATCCTTCGACGACGACCTGCTTTTGTTTTTCGAGGAATGCATGGCAACCCGTGAGGATCCGGGCCGGCTGCCGGCTTCCCGGTTCGCGCTGACCTCTGCCACCGGCAGGGGGGTGGCGGCACTGCTGGATACATTGGGCCGGATGAAGACCCGACCCGTGGCGGTCAAAGGACAGGTGACCGGCCCGGTTACCTTCTGCACCGGCGTCAAGGACCGTGACGGCCGGGCGATTTTCTACAATGAAACCCTTCGCGAGGCGGCGGTCAACCACCTGGCCCTCAATGCCCGCTGGCAGATCCGCACCCTCTCCGGACCGGGATGCCCGGTGATCATTTTTATCGATGAGCCGGCCCTGGCCGGTTTCGGTTCGTCGGAACTGATCAGCATTTCCAAGGAAGAGATCCTCGGCTGCATCCGCGAGGTGGTCGACGCCATCCACGCCGACGGCGGACTGGCCGGCATCCACGTCTGCGCCAATACGGACTGGTCCCTGGTGCTGGAATCCGGTGCGGATATCGTCAACTTCGACGCCTACGCCTATTTCGACCGATTTGTACTCTATGGCTCCCAGATTCGGGCGTTTCTGGAAGCCGGTCGACTGCTCGCCTGGGGCATTGTTCCCACATTGAACCCCGAGGAGATTGAACGCGAAACCGTCGACTCCCTGTATGCAGCGATGATGGAACGATTCCGCCAGATCGAATCGCTGGGCATCGATCCGGCGGCCATCCGCGCCCAGTCATTTGTCACCCCCAGCTGCGGATGCGGCTCCCTGAGCCTGGACCTGGCCAAGCGGGTGCTGGGGCTGACCCGGGATTTATCCGCGACCATTCGCCAAACGCGCCAATGATATTCAATATTCATCGAAAGAGGTGTTCATGACCCCACAACCGTCAGATGCGTCCTTTGCCGGGGCAACCCGGTACGTGCTGGATGAGGAACTGGCCCAGATCGTCAATATTTCCATCTCCCTGGAAATGCCTCTGCTGCTCAAGGGCGAGCCCGGCACGGGCAAAACCATGCTGGCCCACGCCATTGCCGAGAGCCTCAACATGCCGCTGATCGTGCTCAACGTCAAATCCAGCATGAAGCTGGTGGAGGCGTTGTACCAGTACGATACGCTCACCCGGCTCAACGACAGCCGATTCGGCGACAGCCGGCGGGACGTGAGCAACATCGAAGAGTATATCAAGATGGGCAAAATCGGACAGGCGTTCGTGGCCGACCACCGGACGGTGCTGCTCATCGACGAAATCGACAAGGCCGACACCGATTTTCAGGACGACATGCTGGACGTGCTGGACCAGATGGAATTCGATATTATCGAGATCGACAAAACCATATCGGCGCGGCACCGGCCGGTGATCATCATCACCTCCAATGCCAAAAAAGACCTCTCCGATCCCTTTCTGGGCCGCTGCAACTTCCACCACATCGCCTTTCCGGACCCCAAGATGATGCGCAAAATCATCGGTGTGCATTTTCCCGATATCCACGATGATCTGGTGGACAATGCCATTGCGGCCTTCTACCACATGCGGGAACTGGAAGCCGTGGAAAAACGGCCGGCCACCCGGGAGCTGATCAACTGGATACGCGCCTTGAACGCCGATCCCGATTTCAAACCCAAACGGCTGGCCAAGGGTGACGTCCCCTTTCTCGGCGTGCTGTTCAAAAAAAGCGGGGATTACGGACGGGCCAGCGCCTTCGTCAACCGCCGAAAGATGTTCTGATTATGTTCCTGGCCTTTTTTTATAAACTGAAGGAGATGGGGGTGCCGGTCAGTCCCACGGCCTTTTTAACCCTGCACCGGGCCCTGGCCAACCGCCTCATTTCCTCACTGGACCAGTTCTATACCGCTTCGCGGACCATTCTGGTCAAGAGCGAGCGCTACTTCGACCTCTTCGACCAGGTGTTCGCCCACCATTTTCAGGGCAGCGAACTGCCCGACGTGGAGGGGCTGGCGATCGACGAAATGGCCCGCGCCCTGCTGGAGCAGTGGCTCAAGGATCCCAAGGCCATGGCTGATGCCCTGGGTATGGATGAGGACCAACTGAACCGCATGACTCCGGAAGAACTCATCGAGTATTTCAAACAGCGCCTCAAGGACCAGGATGGACGCCACGACGGCGGCAGCAAGTGGATCGGCACCGGCGGCACCTCGCCCGTGGGACATTCCGGTATCCACCCCGGGGGCATGCGCGTAGGAGGGGTGTCGCGCAACAAGTCGGCCGTCAAGGTGGCCATGGAGCGGCGCTACAAGGACTACTCACTGTCCGGCCCTTTGACCCAGGCCATGGTGGGTGAGGCGCTCAAACGCCTGCGCAACATGGTGCCAAGCGGCCCCCGGGACCAGGTGAATATCGACGAGAGCATCTACCGCACCATGAAAAACGGCGGAGAAATCGAGATCGCCTTCGACCGCCGCATGAAGGACCGGCTCAAGGTGATCCTGGCCATCGACAACGGCGGGTGGTCCATGGACCCTTACGTGTCCGTGGTGCAGACGCTGTTCGACTACGCCCGTGCCCAGTTCAAGGAGGTCAAGACTTTCTTTTTCCACAACACCATCTACGATACCGTATGGCAGGATGCGGCCCGCTACCGCAAACCCGTGCGGATGGGCGACCTGTACCGCATGGACCCGGAAACCCGCCTTGTCGTGGTGGGAGACGCCAGCATGGCGCCATACGAGCTGATGTCCCGGGATGGATCCATTTACGTCCAGGACCGCAGCGGGCAGCCCAGCATCGAGTGCCTTAGGATGCTCGTGCATACCTTTCCCCACAGCGTCTGGCTCAACCCGGTATCCGCCGCCATGTGGAACTACACCCGCACCATTGTGATGATCCGCCAGATTTTTCCCATGTTCGAGCTGTCCATCGACGGCCTGGAGAAGGCCGTGCAGCACCTCATGGCCGCCTGAAGCGACCGTTCGGTGGTTGGGGGTTCAACGAAACCAAACCCGGAACGGTGAACCCGTTGACCCTTACAAAGACGGATCGATACGAAAGAGGGTACAGGTGTTGATCCATATCTGGTCCGCCAGTGCCGCCGGATCTTCCTTGCGCACATCTGCGACCTTCAAGAGAACCTCGCGAACGAATGCCGGCTCGTTGCGCCGAAATCTGTTGCGTTGGGGGGTGGGTGTCAAATAGGGTGCATCGGTTTCGACCAGGAGCCGATCCGCCGGAATGGAAGCAATCATCTGTCTCAGGGCTTCACCCCGTTTGCTGATAGTGACGATTCCCGTGATGCCGATAAAAAACCCCATTTCCAGGTAGCGGTCCAACTCCGCTTCTGTCCCGCTGAAACAATGGACCACCGCTTTACGCCGGTTGCCGGCAGTGGCCTCCAGGATCTCCAGCAGGCGCCCCTGGCTGTCCCGCTCGTGGAAAATCAACGGCAGGTCCAGCATTTCGGCAAGCTCCAGTTGACGGATCAGCCAGCGTTCCTGGTCCTTCCGGGGGGAGTGCATGCGGTTGAAATCCAGGCCGGTTTCCCCCCAGGCCACCACCTTTGGGCCGGACGCCAGAAGGCTGAGATGGGCCAGGGTCTCTTCGGTGCAGGCGCGGGCGTCGTGGGGATGCACTCCCACCGATGCAAAAAGGCCAGCATGCCTGTTGGCCAGCCGTACGGCCCGGTCCGAGGTGCGCTTGTCGATGCCGACAACCAGCATCCGGTGGACGTCCGCTGCCGCGGCACGATGCAGCACATCCTCCAAATCCGGTTCGAACGATCGGTCATCCAGGTGGCAGTGGCTGTCAAAAATATTCATAGGCTATCGCTGGCCAATCAACTATTATAATAAAAATAAAAGGTTAAATAGAAACCAGGCAAAATCGGGCAAATATCGACACGCTTGTGTTTTGAGCTTGATTTCAAAACCCGGGCATGTATATTAGCCAAGTTCAGTCCATTAATAAAGGATATGTTTTGCGGCAAGACGGCCGCAACGATAACGAAAAATGTGGAGGACGCACATGTTCAAGATCGTAAAACGGGAAGAGATGGCCGAAGGGACCGTTATCCTGAACGAGATCGAGGCCCCACTGATTGCGCGGAAAGCAAAGCCCGGGCAGTTCGTGATTCTGAAAGCCAACGAGGACGGTGAGCGGATCCCGTTGACCATGGCTGACACCGATCCAGATAAAGGAACGCTGACCATCATTTACATGGTCGTGGGAAAATCGACAGCCCTGTTCAAGACGCTCAAGGTCGGCGATACCTTCCAGGATGTGATCGGCCCGCTGGGAAAACCGACCCATTTGGAAAAACTGGGCAAGGTGGTCTGCGTGGGCGGCGGTACCGGCGTGGCCGTGCTGCACCCCATCACCCGCGCCCTGAAACAGATCGGCAACGATGTTACCTGCATCATCGGTGCGCGGACCAAGGATCTGCTGATTCTCGAATCGCAGATGAAGGCGGCATCCAACGACCTGCGGGTCTGCACCGATGACGGCACTTACGGGCATCACGGGTTTGTCACCGATGTCCTCAAAGCGGTCCTGGAAGCCGGAGACGTCAAGCTGGTGGTGGGCATCGGGCCGGTTCCCATGATGCGGGCCGTGGCCAACCTCACCCGACCCTACGAGGTCAAAACCCTGGTCAGCCTGAATCCCATCATGATCGACGGTACCGGCATGTGTGGAGGCTGCCGGGTAACCGTTGGCGGTGAAACCAAATTCGCCTGTGTGGATGGCCCGGAATTCGATGGCCACCTGGTCAATTTCGATGAGTTGATGCTTCGCCTGCAGGCATATTGTGAGGATGAGAAGGCTTGCTACGAGGAGTTCTGCACGCTTCGGGACGCGATCTGACCAGCCATTAGAAAAAGAAACTATTTTTCAGGCCAGACCGAGACAAATTACGTTGGGGTGAAGGGTTTGCAAGCATAGCAGCGCCCGGCGATTGTTGCGATGGAGGAAAAAATGACCGAAAAAACGGCTAAGAAAGAAAGGGCATCCCGCGTGGCGATGCCCGAACAAAAACCGGAAATCAGAAAACGGAATTTCGAGGAAGTGCCTACCGGCTACACTGTCGCCATGGCCCAGGAGGAGGCGGCCCGATGCCTGCAGTGCAAAAAGCCCGGCTGTGTGGACGGCTGTCCGGTGAGCGTGGACATCCCCGGCTTTATCGACCTGATCAACCAGGGCGACTTCACCGGCGCCATCCGGCACGTCTGGAGCAAAAACGCCCTTCCCGCCGTGTGCGGCCGGGTCTGCCCCCAGGAGATCCAGTGTGAAGGCAAGTGCATCGTGGGCAAACGGGGCGAGCCCGTGGCCATCGGCAACCTGGAGCGTTTTGTGGCCGACTGGGAGCGGGAAAACGGTACGGGCGCCCTGCCTCCCCGAGCGGCATCCACCGGTAAAAAGGTGGCCGTGGTGGGCTCGGGTCCCTCCGGCCTCACCGTGGCCGGCGACCTGATTCAAAAAGGATACGAAGTCACCGTTCTGGAGGCCTTCCACAAGCCCGGCGGCGTGCTGGTCTATGGTATTCCCGAATTCCGTTTGCCCAAGGCGATCGTGGCCCAGGAGATCAATTTCCTGGAACGTCAGGGCGTCAAGGTTGAAGTGAACGCCGTGGTCGGTCGTACCGTCAGCCTGGACGAGCTGTTTGAAGAAGGCTACGAAGCCGTTTATTTGGGCGTGGGCGCAGGGCTGCCCCGCTTCATGAACCTGCCCGGCGAGAACCTGATCGGCATCCTGTCCGCCAACGAATACCTCACCCGGGCCAATCTCATGAAAGCCTACCGCTATCCGGATGTGGACACCCCGATTCCCAGGGGAAAAAACGTGGTGGTCCTTGGCGCCGGCAACGTGGCCATGGACTCGGCCCGAACCGCCATGCGCTTGGGAGCGGACAGCGTCAAGATCGTCTATCGCCGATCCCGGGATGAAATGCCGGCCAGGGCTGCCGAGATCCACCATGCCGAGGAGGAGGGCATCGAGTTTTTCCTGCTCACTAATCCCACCCGGTTCAAAGGCGATGAGAAGGGCCGGCTCACCGGCATGGAGTGCCTGAAAATGGAGCTCGGCGAACCCGACGACTCCGGTCGCCGTCGTCCGATCGCCATCAAGGGATCGGAGTTTCACATGGACACCGACCTGGTCATCGTGGCAGTGGGCTCCGGTGCCAATCCCCTGCTGACCCAGTCCACCCCGGACATGCAATTGAACAAGTGGGGCTACATCGTGGCCGATCCGGAAACGGGAAAAACCACCAAAAAAGGCGTGTGGGCCGGCGGTGACATCGTGACCGGCGCCGCTACGGTGATCCTGGCCATGGGTGCCGGCCGCAAGGCGGCCGACTCCATCCACCAGTACCTGACCTGGGGGTGGTAACCGACCCATCAGCGCACGACATGAAAGCCGGACGGGGGTTGATTACCCGCCGGCTTTTTCCGATGACGGCCTAACACCGGGCAGGCAAAATGACGGCGTTTATTTCCGACACATCGCTGATTGTGTGGCTCCAGCAGTTCAGCCCGACACTCGATCTGCCGTTCAGGCTTGTCACCTTTTTGGGCAACGAGTCGTTTTTTTTGCTGTTCATGCCCCTCGTTTACTGGTGCATCCATCGTCGTATCGGTGCCGGCCTGGCCATCCTTTTTCTGATTTCCGCATCGGTGAACGCCATTGCCAAGGTATTGATCGGCATGCCCCGGCCCTTTATGGTGGATCCGTCGGTCATGCAACTGGCCGCTGCCGGCGGCAACGGATTCCCCAGTGGCCATACCCAGGGGGCCGTGGTGGTCTGGAGCTACCTGGCCGTCCGGTTCCAGAAAACCTGGCTGTGGTGGCTGGCCGGGGCATTGATCCTTTTCATTCCGCTTTCGCGGCTCTACCTCGGCGTCCATTTTCCCGCCGACCTGGCCGGGGGCTACCTGCTCGGCGGTCTGCTCGCACTGGCCTTCATTAAACTGGAGGGCCCGGTTGCCCGAAAGGTTGAAAGGCTTTCACCACCGGGATCGATCCTTGTTCTGTCGGTTGCCACCCTGGTGGCCGCTTTTTGGGTAAAAGACCAAGGCCCCTACGTGATCAGCACGGTTGCCGCCCTGATGGGAACCAGCCTGGGCATCGTCATGGAGCGCCGTTGGATCCGGTTCAGACGCAACAACGGCCTGGGACTCAGCGCAGCGCGTTACCTGACGGGTATCGGCGGCCTGCTGCTGATTTATGTCGGATTGAAACTCGGCTGTGCCGGGATGGAGCCGGCATGGCTGTTCAGATTCGTCCGCTATGGACTGGTGGGATGGTGGATCGCTGCCGGTGCGCCGATGCTGTTCAACCGGTGGGTCAACTAGCGTGCATCCTCGAGAGGATCATCCCGCGGCCCCTGGCCTTGTCTCCGCGTGCGCAAACCTTGCGATGCCGGCCTCGATGCGAAATTCAATCACCCATTGATGGATGGAGACGGGACAGAAAAAGCCGGCTCGATGACATGAACCGGCTTTCCTGAGCGAAGGTGCTGGCTGCGCGTATGCAGTTGATGTCAGGTGAACAGATCTACCGCTTTCTGCATCGCCTGGTTGGAAATGGAGGCGTGGGTTTGGGACAGCTGCTCGGCGGTCTGCTGGGCCAAACGGGTGGCTTCCTCATCGGAAAGACCGGCCTTTTCGGTGGCTTGGCCGGGTGCCTGAGAGCTGCCCAGACCGGTGGCGGACTTTTTAGAGGCATCGGACAGGCTGATCCGATAATCCGGGTTTTCAGAGGTCTGGGCGGCCTGACGGCCCGGCGCGTCTTCTTTTTCCCGCTTGACTTCGCTGACTTTTGTCGCCGTTTCCAGCCCATGGACCCCATTGCTTGTATTGATTTCCATGACGCTTCTCCTTTTCACTTATCCCCGATGGTCACTCATGTGCTTATGTTCAGGGCGGTTCCCTCTGGTTCACGAACATTTGCCGGTACATCCGGAATGTTCGTAAAAGTCCCGAATTGTTTATCGGCAGTCGGCAGGGACAACTTTAGTCTTTTTCTTTATTTTTTTCCCGGAACAGTCGTTCCAGGCTTTTCGACTGGACGTCGATGGGCGAGTTTTTTCCCGAGTTGACAATACCCAACCACGCCTTAAATTAACCGCTGATGTCTGCTGACAGGCATTCGGCAAACCCCTAGACGGATTCTTACGACCCAACATGATGGAGGCCAGCGAATGGCTTTTGAAACCAAAGAAGAAGTTTTCGAAAAAATAATGGGAATGGAAAAGCCTGCCTGCCCTCACTGCAATGCGAAGATGAGCATCTGGGAGGTGCCGTCCATCAACGTCGGCGATGGTCTGGGCTGGGGGACGCCCTACCTGTTCATGTGCTTTAACGACGAGTGCCCCCTTTACACCCAGGGATGGGATAACATGATGGAGAATTATGCCCATCATGCGTCCTACCGCTGCATGAACTACCCCGGTACCGACCAGTACGAGCTGATGCCCGTATTCAGCCCGGTCGGGGCAACCGGCCAGGTGATCGATGATCAGGTGCTTGCCGAGGAGGAGATCCTGAAGCAAAACATCAAAAAAGGATTCTCGATCCTGGCGGACTGCTACGTGAACAATGACGGTGTGACCATACTGAGGCTGCTCATGGATTCGGCAGAGCCGGTGCGGGTCCGTCTGAAAGCGGCCGAAATGATTGGCGATATCGGTGAATTGGAGGCTATCGAGCCTATCCGCAACCTCAAGTTCGGCAACCAGCGCCTGCAGGACCAGGTGGATGCCACCGTGAAGAAAATCCACGAACGATTCTACACCCGCGAATGTCCCTTTTGTGCGGAAATCATCAAAAAGCGCGCGAAGGTCTGCAAACATTGCGCAAAAGAGGTAGCCGGTCTGTAGGACCGAAACGTACCGACCGCGACCCGTTACGCCGTCGCCATGCTTTTCGGCCAGACGGCGTGGGCTTGCCTTTACCTGTTGTCCCCGCTACAATAACCCATCCAGTCACTTGACGATTTGACCAGCGATAGATAGGGCATTCCCCCTGCCGCTTGTCAGTACAGCGCAAAGATTCCGCTCATCGGGGCCGCGGGGAGAGACCTCATCGCTTGCCAACTGTGAGGCATGGTGGAAAACGACCATCACCTGGCACCAATGCTGTCCGCCATCGAGCGGATTAAATCAGACCTAAACGAATACCATCCCAAAGTCCTGCTGTTGTTCGGTTCACTGGCCCGACGCCTGTCCGGTGACCCGGGTGACCATTTTCCCAATGACGTGGACCTGCTGGTGGTCACCAACAATACCCCGTTTATGCTCATGCAAAGAGACTACGGGTGTGCGGTGGAGTTGCACAGTTTTCCGGTGGCCCGCATCGTGGGCATCGCCAGGAGCCTGCGGTACGACAGCCGACCGGTTGCCCTTTCCAAGCTTTACAGCCGGGTACTGGCCAGGGAGCATGCCATCGACGTGATCGCAGCTGCCATGATGCTGGGTCCGGCATACGGAAAATTCGGCATCGAACAGATCGAGATCAACGGTATTATCGATACCCGGGATTATTCGATCCATCGGGTCCTGATGGGAGGCGGGTGGTGGGAGCGGCTCTGCCGCTATGCGGCTGAACGACGCGGGCCGCTGATGCGGTTTACCGATAAGATGGTGCGCAATTATGAATTTGAAGAATGAACCGCGATCGCATCTCAGCGATCCCGCCTGCGTGTATTGACATTCATGGAGTCATAGGACCGAAACACCAGCCGTTCCCTGGCCAGCCGGTCGGGCGCGATCGGGGGGAGCGGGTCGGCCTGCGACAGGACAACGGCCTCTTCTCTGGAGGGAATGGCGGCCAGCCCGTCCCCTTTCTTCTTTCCGGTCGCCGCATCCAGAACCGTCGCATTGGATCCGTCGGAAACCGCCGCCAGCGGCAAGGGAGACGTGGCATAGAGCCTCGCCGCCGAAACGATTTCCCGCTCTCTCGATCCCAGTGAGCCGGCCGCGCATTTGACGGCGATTAACGGTTTGCTCCCGATTTGAATGATCAGGTCCACCGCCGACCGATACACCTGCCCATCGATCTCCAGATCGATCGGGGCATCCACGATTACATCTTCACGCCCGTAGCCTTTGATTTCGACCAGATACCGTTCCACCTGCTGACGGTTGGCTTCGGCACCTGCATTGGGCACCGTTTCCCCGGTAATAAAATCGATAATGACGTCCGGATTGGGATCTTCTTTCACAAGCCGCTCCAAAGGTAATGGGTTGGTCAACTCCGTTGGTGCATTTCACAATCCGTTGCCGTTGTCAAACCTCGGCCCGCCGAACCATGGCCAGCAGGGTGGTCGTCAAAATCACGGCCCCCCCGGCAAGGGTGTGAGCCGAGGGTATTTCACGAAGCAGGAAGTAGGCAAAGACGATCCCATAAACGGGCTCGAGGCAGGCGATCACGGATGCCAACTGGGCGCGTATAAAGGTCAGCCCGCGAATAAACAGGGCGTGGGACAAGGCCGTACAAACCACGCCCAACAGGGCCAGCATGCCCACTTGACCGGCATCGATGTGTACATCGACCCACACCGTGATCGGCAGCAGCAGCAGGGTCACACCGGCATTCTGGTAAAAGGCGATGACGACCGGCGGGTATTGCCGCACCCATTTGCGGTTCAACAAGGAGAGGATCGCAAAAGTAAACCCGGAGATGGTCCCCCAACAGACACCGGAAAAAACCTGGCCGCCAAAAGATGACGGGTAGACCATGATGCCCAATCCCAATACGACCAAAAGGGCGGTGACCATATCCGTTGCGCGACGTTTTTCCTTAAACCACCAGGGCTCTAAGCATGTGATGAACACCGGAAAAGTGGAAAAGGCAAGCAGGCCCACAGCTACGCTGGATATCTGGATGGCATGAAAAAAGGTGATCCAATGGACCGCCAGGATCAACCCGAGCACGCCAAACAACCCCATGGTTTTCGCATCTTTGGGCTGTTTGTTCGGCGGGGTCAGCAACAGAACCGCACCTAAAGCCATCGCGGCGAACCCGGTGCGGCCCAGGACGATGCACCATGCGGGCAGCGCCAGAAATTTGCCGAACAGCCCGGCTAGACCGAAAAGCAACACGGCCACATGGGTATCAATCAGTCCGGAGGCGTAAAACTTGCTCAATTTGAACCTTTTTTTGGAAACACGGGTCAGCGCCGGATTTGTATACTGAACCGCGCCGATTGATCAATGGTATAATGGCGTTATTGAATTGTTCCCCCCATCGTGAGATCATACCCTTGAAAAAACCAACCGATTCCCTGATGGAGAGAACATGCAACACCGCCTCAACGCCAAGGTGCTATGCGGTCTGACCGCTATTTTTTTTATTGCCTTCACCGGCTTGGCCAACAGCACCATATATAAGTACAAAAAGGACGGGGTCTGGCACTTTACCGACAATCCCGGCGAGATCCCCGCCTTCCCATTGACCCCGTCCGCTGAAGCCCCGCAGGAATCAGACCCGGCGGGGACCGATCTCAAACAGCAGCTGGCCGCCGCCTTGAAACCAAAGAACGAGATCGAAACGGCCGTGTTGGCCACCGTGGCTATTGAAACCCCATTCGGTCGTGGTACCGGGTTCTTTGTGACCGCAGACGGCTATATCGTCACCAACAAACATGTGATCCGCCAATCCTCGGGGCCTGGAACGGCGGACGATCCAGCGGCCAGATGGAAATCGGAAGCGCTGGATCGATACGACGCCCGGATCGAAACGGAAATGCAACGACTGGAGCAGGCACGCGCCGATATCGATGCGTTCCGGCGCTATATCGACAGCCAACCGGAATCACCGACCCGGCAATACAATGAAACGCGCTACCAGGAAGGGCTGCAGCGGTTTCAGCGCTGGGAAGAAACCATGAATGAACATCGGCGCAAGCTGGCCTCGGAACGATCCGCTTTTCAGGCAACCATGCTGCAGCGGCGCGTTGACGCCAGCCTGGCCGGACTGAACCGGCATTTTACCGTCCGTCTGGCCGACCACCGACCGCTGCACGCCTATGTGGTTGAAATCAGCAAGACCCACGATCTGGCGCTGTTGAAGGTTGACGGTTACACGACCCCTTTTTTAACCCCGGAGAATCCTTTTGCCTCCGCCCAGGGGGAGCCGGTCTATGCCATCGGCAATCCCGTGGGGCTGAGGAACTCGGTTACCGCCGGGGTGGTTTCCGGTTTCGACGGTGTTTTCGTCAAGACCAATGCCCAGATCTATCCAGGCAACAGCGGCGGCCCTTTAGTGACGGCAAAGGGGCGGGTTATCGGCATCAACACCTTTAAGCGCCTTACCCGCAAGTACGAAGGCCTGGGATTTGCCATATCCATCAAGGTGGCAGTGGATGCGTTTGATGCCATCTGATACTGGGTTTTCAACGTTGGCCGGCATCCTCGTCGGCCTGCTGGCAGCATGCCCGGGACATCGGCCAAACCAGTTGACAATAAAGCGAAAACCGTAGTATGCAAGACCTGCATTTCATTTCATATCTAATGGTTAGACGATATCTCGACCGGATGGGAACCCCGGTTGCCCGATGGAATGAACGGCCGGCCGGAGTGACCGGGTTACGGAAAAGCGCATCGGACAGACATCGGCATGAACAGTGGGGGAAGGCCTTTCCCGCCTGAGGACGGCGCTCCCTGTAGATAACTGGCAGATCTGAGCAATGGTTTAACAAGCTGGCTGACCCTGCCTTGGGTTTTCCTGTCGGTTCAGTCGGCAATCTCCTTTTCATCGACACGGGTCAACCGCTTCGTTGGCCCTGTTTTTCAACGGGGAGGCCGAAGCGCCCATGAGCACATTCTGCAGACGGTTGATCATTCTCACGCTATGGTTCGTCGCCCTTTTCCTTGTCCTGGCTGTCCAGGCAACGATGGTGCCGGCATCCGAACCGCAACATCCTCCCGGCAGCCAAATCGAAAGCAATCCGGCAACCGCCGAAACATCCTCCGCCGAGCATCCAACGGAAGCCGGCCACCAGGCGGCAGACCAGGGAGGTCACCATGGTCATGAAGACCTCGGCCCGGTCCTGCCGCTGTGGAGCTGTATCCCCTTTGCCTGTATGCTGCTTTCCATCGCCTTGTTTCCGCTTTTGGCGCCGGAGTTCTGGCATCACCATTTCGGCAAGGTATCGGCCTTCTGGGCGACGGCGATGGCCGGCCCGTTCCTGTACGTTTACACGGGCACCGCCCTGTATGAAATCATCCACATCATCCTGGCGGACTATGTGCCTTTCATTATTCTGCTGTGGTCCCTGTATACCGTTTCCGGTGGCATTCTTTTAAAGGGATCGTTGCGGGGAACGCCGGTGGTCAATGCGGCGATCCTGACATTGGGCACCCTGCTGGCCTCCTGGATGGGCACCACGGGAGCAGCCATGCTCCTGATCCGACCCTTTTTGCGGGCCAATAACTATCGCAAGAACCGTACGTTCATGGTGGTTTTTTTCATCTTCCTGGTGGCCAACATCGGCGGATCCCTGACACCGCTGGGAGACCCCCCCCTCTTTCTGGGGTTTTTGCACGGCGTCACCTTCTTCTGGACATTTGCCATTATACCCCACATGGCGACCGTTGCCGGATTGCTGCTGGTGGTCTATTTTTTTCTGGACCTATACCACTACCGCAATGAAACCGGGCGCGTCCCTGCTGACGAGGCCGAAAAGACCCCGCTGAAACTGGTTGGGGTCCACAATTTCATCTTTCTGGCCGGCATCATCGGTGCCGTGCTGATGAGCGGCATGGTCGACTGGGGCCACGTCAATGTGCTGGGTGTTCACCGGGGCATCCAGGACTGGGTGAGGGACGGCGTGCTGATTGTCATGGGTCTTCTCTCCATGGCCACCACCGCTCTGGAAATACGCGAAGACAACG
>NZ_JBUOIV010000036.1:0-55318 GCF_055467485.1 Desulfosarcina sp.
GATGAATTCATGCTTGGGCAAAACAGTTGACGATCCAGCCGGATGTGAAGATGAAAACGATCTGGATTGGAGAAAATCGGTCTGGTTCAGGGAATGGGCCGTGCATGATCCGGTTGAACAACACTGGCACCTTGGGCCGATTGGCGTGCTGCCAACCCATCAGGGAAAAGGCATTGGCTCCAGGCTTATGGAATGTTTCTGCAAGGAAGTGGATGCCTGCCGGTCAAAAGCATACCTGGAAACCGATCTGGAAAAGAATGTACGCTTTTACGAGAAATTCGGTTTCAAGGTTGTTTCCGAGTCCGAAATATTCGGTGTCACGAATCGATACATGATAAGAGATCCACAACAATGACACGCTGGAATGCCTGACCCACCGAGCAACCCGGCCGGGGCGACGCGCCCGTTTTAGCTGGAAGATCTTGCTGATGCCAAAAGCCTGTGGCCGGCTGGTTGGCGACAACGATGTGTCAAGAAAATGGGAGTGTAAATGTCTGTCGATTTCTTTCTGGTTTATTCACTGACCGTTTTTGTGGCTTCCATTGTACCGGGACCGAGCATGTTGCTGGCATTGACGCATGGCATGAAATACGGGGCGAAGCGGACAATTGCATCGGCGCTGGGCAATGTTTCAGTAACCTTTGTCCAGGCCGCCATCTCCATTGCGGGCCTGGGAGCAGTTCTAATAGCGTCTGAAGGGTTGTTCACCATCATCAAGTGGGCCGGAGCCGCGTACATCATCTATGTGGGGATCAGCGTCTGGCGCTCACCCGATATCATTGTTTCCAAGGAATCGGGCCCCCATTTGCAATCAAAGGCACCTCTTCGCAAAATGTACCTGCAGGCGGCCCTTGTGACGGCAGGAAATCCCAAGGCGATCGTATTTTTTACGGCGGTGTTTCCTCAGTTCATCGACCCTGACGCCGCATATATCCCCCAATTCGCTGTGCTGATGGGAACCGGGGGGATCATCGCCTTTGGCTGTTTCATGCTGTACGCCGTCGGTGGCCAGAAGATATTGACACTGTTCTCAACGGCTGCCGTTGGCAAATATATCAACAGGATAATCGGCGGCACGTTCATCGGGGCAGGGATTGGGCTGGCTTCGAGTAATCGGTAAAACGGCCAACCCCTCGTATCAAGGCACTTCCCCCGACCGGAATACCTGTGATGGTCTTTTGGGATGTGCTTTGGGCCGGCGGGTTCGCATTTCCGTTCGTCCCACAAAAAAGCGAATAGATTTAAAAAGATACACCTATACGGTCATGATGAAATCACTCCTGAAAAGAATCGATCTGTCATGCCTTCTCCTTGGCGTTTTTACGCC
Source organism: Desulfosarcina sp. (assembly GCF_055467485.1). NCBI lineage: Bacteria > Pseudomonadati > Thermodesulfobacteriota > Desulfobacteria > Desulfobacterales > Desulfosarcinaceae > Desulfosarcina > Desulfosarcina sp. The sequence continues at coordinate 1,328 of NZ_JBUOIV010000036.1, forward strand.
ATTTACTTTTTTTAATTCCCACGCAACCGCCTCGACTGAGGTATTCCCTGCAAACACCTGGACCGTTTCCACTCCTGAGCAGCAGGGCATGCAGCCCCGCATGCTTGCCGAGATGATGCAGCACATCCATGGAAAAGTACGCGCACGATCGAACCGATTTTCCAGAGTCTGCGCTTTGAATAGATCATTAAAACACCGGCCGGAATGCGATCGGCAAAGCTGGCAGGAGGATGCCTTCAGGATGGACGATGAGAAAGGGTAACCGTTTCATTTTCATTTTAATGCTGATGGCTGCCGCCTTATGCCATTGCGCCTTCAATGTTAACCAAGGTCGGAAAGAACCGGGCGTGCTGCCACCAAACGACCGGACGGTGTGGCAGCAGTTGGTGGCAGAGGCGGAACTGAAACCGGTGCTATCGGGCACGGACCTGACCATCACCTATCCCTATGATGGGGCGGTTTTTCCTCCCGAGATCGCCGCTCCCACATTCCGATGGGCGGACCGCAGCACCGCTTCCACCCACTGGCTTGTGGTGTTCCGTTTCGCCGACAGGCAAAGCCCGGTTTATGCGCTTACCGACAGGCCGCAGTGGACACCGGGCAAAACGACCTGGGAGACGATCAAGGCCATGTCTGTGGCCGAACGTGTCGACGTTTCGGTTTTCGGGGTGCGTTTGGCGCCGGCGAAGGCCCTGACATCCGGCGGACATATCCGTATTTCCACGTCAACGGATCGGGTGGACGCATCCATCTTTTACCGCCAGGTCCCGCTGCCCTTCGAAATCAGCCCGCGCGCCCTGAGGCAGGTGAAATGGCGCCTTGGAGACATTGCCTCCTACGGCAAGCCGGCTGTGGTCATGCAGAACCTGCCGACCTGCGCCAGTTGCCATCAATTTTCCAGGGATGGCCGGCTGATCAGCATGGAGATGAATATCGAGGGGGACAGCGGTGCCCAATTCATTGCGCCGGTGGGAAAGACCATCGACCTTGCCAAAAAAGACTTCATGAGCTGGAGTGATTTTCCGAAACCCGACCTGCTGCCACCAACCAGGGGTGTCTTTGCCAAACTGTCGCCCAGCGGGAACTACATGATCGGCACGGTGCATGAGATATCCTATTTCGCCTTGACCAATGATCCGGCTTTTTGCCAGCTCTTTTTTCCCACCTACGGCGTGCTGGCCTGGTACGATGTTGTCCGGCAGCGGTTTCGTCGTTTGCCGGGGGCCGACGATCGTGAGTTCATACAAACCGACCCCAGCTGGAGCTGGGATGAAAAGGTGGTTTTGTTTGCGCGCGCCAGGACCAGAAACGAGTATCACGACGACATCACCGACATCCGCACCCGGATCGAAGACGCCGACATCCACACCCTGAACCGCAGGTACCCGATCCAGTTCGATCTCTACCAGATCCCGTTCAACAACGGCGGGGGCGGGACTCCGGAGCCTTTGAACGGGGCCAGCCATAACGGGATGAGCAACTATTTTGCCAGGTACTCGCCCGACGGCCGGTGGGTCGTCTTTACCCGCAGCAAATCCGGCATCATGCTCCAGCCGGACAGCGAGCTTTATATTATCCCGGCGGCCGGCGGCCGGCCCCGCCGGATGCGCTGCAACCGCGAGCGCTTCAATTCCTGGCATAGCTTCTCTCCCAATGGGAAGTGGCTGTTGTTCTCCTCCAAAGTCAATTCGGCGTTTACGGAAATCTTCCTGACCCATATCGACGAAGACGGGATGGACACTCCCCCGGTGTGCCTGTCCCGTTTCAGCGACAGCCGCTACGCCGCCAATGTGCCCGAGTTTGTCGATCTCCCGGCCGGAGCGATACGCGAGATCGCGCTGACCGGCAATTAATATCAACAGCTGGAGCCGATAGATGCAAAAAAAATGGTCAATTGTCCTGGTGATGGTGATTCTTAGCGGGTGCAGTGCGTTCAATGCTTGGAAGTTCAATCAACAGTATGGCCCTTCGAAGGTTGGCGTAGACCGGCTGGTGAAGGCCCACGCCGCCGGAGAAGTGTCCTTTTATGAGGATGTCCAGCCGATATTGGAGCGGCGCTGCAGCGTCTGCCACAGCTGCTACGATGCTCCCTGCCAGCTGAAAACGACCTGTTTCGAAGGCCTCGATCGGGGGGGGACCAAGGCCCTCGTCTACAATTCGGCCAGGTTGACGGCAGACCCGCCCACCCGGCTGCACATCGACGCCGATTCTGCTCAAGGGTGGCGGGAATTGAATTTTCATCCGGTGTTGAATGAAAGGAACCAGACTCCGGTCGCCAATCTGGACAACTCTCTGCTTTATCTGATGCTCCAGCTCAAAAAGAATAATCCACTGCCCCAGACCGATCTGCTGCCGGAGACCTTTGATATTCGCCTGGACCGCGACTATATTTGCACCACTGCGGAAGACTTCGACGATTTTAAAAAGAAATATCCGCTCTGGGGGATGCCTTATGCGCTTCCCGGCCTTACCGACAGGGAACGGGAGACCATTGTGGACTGGCTGCGGCAGGGGGCCCGCATCACGCCCAACCCACCGCCCTCTAATCAGTCCGCCCGGGTCATCGGACAGTGGGAAGCCTTTTTAAACGGGAGCTCCCTGAAAGAACAGCTGATGTCCCGATATCTCTACGAGCACCTGTTCATCGGCCGCATCCATTTTGAATCGCTGCCCGCGCGCGAATTCTACCGCCTGGTCCGCTCCAAGACGCCACCAGGTGAACCCGTGGTGGAGATCAACACGGTCCGTCCATACGACGATCCCGGGGTGGAGGCGTTCCACTACCGGTTTCGCAGGATCGAAGCGACGATCGCCGTTAAGGACCACACGGTCTATCACATGACCCGCGAGAAGATGGACCGCTACCGGGAACTCTTCCTGGGGGACGACTATACGGTCACCTTCCTGCCGTCCTACGATCCGGCCATCACGGCCAACCCGTTCAAAACCTTCGAGGCGCTGCCGGCCCTGTCACGCTATCGGTTCATGCTGGATGATGCGCGCTTCTTTGTCGAAGGCTTTATCAAAGGGCCCGTATGCCGCGGCCAAGTGGCGCTCAACGTGATCAACGATCATTTTTTTGTGGCCTTCTTCGATCCGGAAAGGGATACGATCAGCAACGATTCGAGTTTTCTCAGCCAGGTCGGCGAGCTGCTGAGCATCCCGTCGGAGAGGGAAAGCACCCTGCGACTGCTGAGCACATGGCGCCACTATGCCGCGTTGCAGAAGCAATACCTGATTGCCAAGGAAACCTATCTGATGGAATTGAATCCCGACAACAAGGGCAATGACATCGATCACATCTGGAACGGCGACGGTGTCAACGACAATGCCCTGCTGACGGTTTTCAGGCATTTTGACAGTGCCAGCGTGGTCAAAGGGTTTGTCGGCAAAATCCCCAAAACCGGCTGGGTGCTCGATTATCCGCTGTTCGAACGGGTCCACTATCTGCTGGTGGCCGGATTCAATGTGTACGGCAATGTCGGGCATCAGCTCGAAACACGCCTGTACATGGATTTTCTGCGCATGGAGGGCGAGAATAATTTTCTGAGCTTCCTGCCCATTGAAAACCGCCGGGAACTCTGGGCGGAGTGGTACACGGACGCCCGCAAGGGCGCTGAGAACTACCTGGACGATCAGTTCCGGGGGCTTGAGCGCACCACGAGGGTCGTCTATCAAACCGAAGATCCCAAAGCGGAGTTTTTCCAAAAATTGATCGCGCACGCCGGGACGGCCACCAATCCGGATGACTCCATCAACCGCTGCCCCGACGGCGGTTGCATCGACGCCAATGCCGGCCCGGACGAGCAGCGGGCAGACGAGGCCATGCGGCGTATCGCCGGTATCCGCGGCCTCCAGGTCCAGGCCTTGCCCGACGTCACGTTTGTGCATGTGGTCACCGACGACGATACCGAGGATCTGGCGTATACGATCCTGCGCAACAAGGCCTTGAGCAATAACTCGATGCTGTTCAATGAGGGTCGGCGGCGCATTGTCGAAAATGACACGCTCACAGTCGTCAAAGGGTATGTGGGCAGTTATCCCAACGCCTTCAGCCGCATTCCCATCGATCAGATCGACGATCGCATTGACGCCTATCTGAAGATTAAAAACGAGCTCGACTATTACCACTTCGCCAAACGATACGGCATCCAGAGAAACAGCGCCGGCTTCTGGGAGGAGTCCGACTGGCATTACCGTAAATTTCTCCACGACAAACCGATTGAAGCCGGACTGTTCGATATGTACCGTTTTCACCGGATAGCGGAAAAATCGAATGCCGGTTTTTCGTGGTAAGGGGTCAAGTGACGACGGCGGGATCGATCTATCGCACCCATGCGTTGGTTGCACTTTATCGTAAAATTGAGCAGGGTTCATTAGCAGGGTGTTGAAAAACGACATGCGCGAGCGCAACAATTTTTCAACAGCCTGTCAGCCATCGGTGCCATAAAAAGGCAAAGGCGTCGCGGGGCACGATCATCCCAAAAGGCTTTTCAGGATACCCAAGGAGCGACACCAATGGCGGGATCCCGTGTTTTATGCATGATGGCCTCGGGATACCTTAATGTTCGCTTGGGGGATTGCGAGGGGCGACAGGGTAACGGCAGCACGGCACAAGCAGGATAAAACCTGCGCGGCCGCCAGCGGCAACCAGCAATGGTTTGGGAAAGGATCGAAGATGGAATGTATTATGGATCACATTGTCTTGAACGTGGAAGACGACGAGAAGATGATTGCCTTTTATTCGAATGTGCTGATGATGCCGACCGAGCGACTGGATGCGTACCGCGCCGGCAAGGTGCCCTTTCCGTCGGTTCGGCTGAATACGATGACGGTGATCGATCTTTTCCCGAAGCGGTTGTGGCAAAAGGGAGCCGGTGCTGAACGAGGCCGGACGGTTCTGAACCATTTCTGCATTGCCCTGGACAGGCCCAAGTGGGAGGAACTCGTCGAACGGCTCCAGACAAACGGAACCGGCATCGTCGAAGGACCGGTGGCCCGTTGGGGAGCCCGCGGAACCGGAACATCGATCTATTTCAATGACCCTGAAGGGAACCTGGTCGAAGCCCGCTACTATGAGGCCAGGCAGGATCCTGAAAAATGCCTGCTCGGGTCATGAACCTGGCGGATCCGGCCGCCGGACAGCACCCGGCCGCGGATGCGGTCCTGCCGCCGCATCCACCGGAAGGCGACACGCATGCCCCCTGGACGCCATGTTAGGCGATGGATGAAGCAGAGGAGTCTTTCCATGAAGGCATCGGTTCGTATTGCGCTGTCGATACTCGCCTGGGCGGCCCTTTTGGGGTGTGCCCCTCTGGCCAAACACGAAACACTGCGATTCGAGGGGCTCGAACCCTCCCCCCGGCATTTCAAAGGCATCTTGACCTTGCCGGAAGAGGCTGAAAACCCGGTGCCCGTGGTTGTCCTGGTGCACGGGACCGCCGGGGTCGACAGCCGGTACGACTTCCATCGGCCGGCGCTGCTCGATGCGGGGTTGGGGACATTCGAAGTCGATTTCAAAACCGGCGTGTTTACCTCCGGTTCCAACCGCCCGCCCATGGCCACGTTCCAGCCGTGGGCCTTTGGCGCATTAACGGCGCTGCGCGCCGACCCGCGCGTCGATCCCCGGCGGATCGCCATCATGGGCTTTTCCCTGGGGGGCCACCTGAGCGTGGCCGTCGCTTCACGAAAGGTGGTCGACCGCTGGCTGGGACCGGACCAGCCCGGATTTGCCGCCCACGTGGGGTTCTATCCGGTGTGCAGCTGGCTGGACCGATATTATGATGACTCCGGACCAACCGGGGCCCCGATCCTGATCCTCAGCGGGGAAAACGATTCCTGGGGCGATGGAGAGGCGTGCAAGCCCTTTTGCGACGGGTTGAACGAGGCGCAGCCGGGTGTCGTCTCGCTGATCATGTATCCGGGTGTCCATCATGGATTCGATCGCCGTGAATCGTGGACCGGATACGCACCTTATGCCCGCGACCAGACCGCCACCCTTCAGTGGGATGCCGAAGCGGCAAACGACAGCCGCGAACGGGCCGTGGCATTTCTGCGTCAGGCACTCAATCGGTGAACATCGAATCAGCAGCAGGCCGGAACGGTTTTATCGTTGAACCGTTATCATCTGACCGTGCTCTGGCAGCCGAAGCAAAAAAGCACGGTGGTTGATCGGCGGTGCTGTAATACGCAAGCTTAAGGAGGAGGCGGTGTCAGATCTGAGCGTTAAAAAAATCGAGCAGAGCATCGAGGACCGCAAACGCCTGCACATCTCGTTTCTCAAGCATGTCAAAACATACAAGCCGTTTCTTGAGCTGGAAGAGAAGGCATTCGGTGACGGGGCGCTGAGTAAAAAGACCAAAGAGCTGATGGCCCTTTCCATTTCCATCGTCACCAAATGCGAACCGTGCATGGAATGGCATCTTGACCAGGCGCTTCAGGCGGGTGCCACGGATGAGCAGATTTATGAAACCATCGATGTGGCGATCGAAATGGGCGGAGGACAGGCCGGTGCTTATGCGCGCTTCGTTCTCAAGGCCCTGGACTATTTCAAGAGCAAAAAATAGCCGGATAAATGGGTCACCATGACAATCAGGGAAGCAGAAAAAGAGGATTTCGATTCCATCTGGCCGATCTTCCGTGAAATCGTTACGGCGGGTGAGACGTATGCGTATGCCGTGGACACAACCAAAGAACAGGCGTTTCAAATCTGGTTCGAAGCACCGAGAAAAACATACGTTTTCGAGGAAGAGGGAAACATCTTAGGCACCTACTTCCTCAAGACCAACCAGGCCGGCCCGGGCAGCCACGTCTGCAATTGCGGCTACATGGTTGCTTCGACAGCCCGGGGCAGAGGGCTCGCCACGGCCATGTGTGAGCATTCCCAGGAAGTCGCCCGGGCGCTGGGGTACAAAGCCATGCAGTTTAATTTTGTTGCCTCCAGCAACGCGGGCGCTGTCCGGTTGTGGAGCAAACTGGGCTTTGAAACCGTGGGCCGTCTGCCCAACGCATTCAACCACCCGGTTCTGGGCTACGTTGATGCACTGGTCATGTATAAATGGCTGTAAAGCATGGGAAGCGCGAGCACGCCAGGCGAATCACGGAAAGCGGAATGAGGAGGGTCAAGTGAAAACGGTCACGCTGCTGTATATCCTGAATGCCATCCTGCTGGTCCTGCACGAACTTGAATCCGCTTACGAAAAGGAGTGGGAGATACTTCACCTTCCGGGCAGGATTACCGGATTTTTACTTCTTCACGTTCCGCTGCTGCTCCTACTTTTCTACGGTTTGCTCGAAGTGGAAAAGAACTCTGCGGTTGGAATGGTTTTCGGTATCGTATTTGGCCTTGGCGGGATCATTCCGTTTATCGTACACCGGCTCGTCTTCCGGACGTCAGACCGCTTCAACTCGCTGATATCTGATTTCATTATATATTTAAACATGGCGTCGGGAGCTGGGTTGCTGCTTTTATCGGCAAGGGGCCTTGCCTGACCTCACCGGGCAGGGATAGACATCGACGGCCGTTACATGAATGTCAGCCCAGAAAGGACCGTTTTCAGACCACCGCGGGCTTGACGTCAACGGCATCGGATTGACGATGCGCTGGCACCCGGCCGTCAGGTTCAAACGCGGCGTACACATGGAAAACATGGAAATCGTATTCGACAACCAGCCCGGTGAGAAAGAAATCGCTTTCCTGGAGCGGCAACTGCTCGATTTCAACTGCTCGACAGTCCAGGGTTATTCGTATGAACACTTCATTATCAAGGGAGTTGACAGCCCTGATTCGATAATCGCCGGCATCCACGGACAAATCGGGGGCGGGTGGCTTTATATCGCAAGCCTCTGGGTCGGTGAAGATTACCGGGGAAAAGGAATCGGCAAACGGTTGCTCTTTTTGGCGGAAAAGGAAGCGTCTGAAAGAAATTGCCGCGGTGCGTACCTGTACACCTACAGCTTCCAGAGCCCGCGGTTTTATGAAAAACAGGGCTACCGGATTTTCGGAGAATTGGAACACTTCTCCGGCGAACACACCAAATACTTCATGAAAAAGCCTTTGGGGTAGGTGCATTAGGGCAAGCCCGGGAAAACCGGGCGAACGTTGAGGATCATGTTGGATGTAAGTATTGAAGATTCCGCGCGGCAAGCGACGGGCAATGCGCCCGCTATCGCGGTTCAAAAAGCCGCGCCCCAGTGTTCAACCATCAGCCTGGTGGCAGTGGCCCCATGGAGAGATGATGACCGATTTAATTGACAACATTCATTTTCAAGCGCTCTCCCAACAAGATCCGAAGGATGTTTGCAGGCGGGCCATATGTGGGTATGACGATAGTAATGGGTATTATCGACTATCTGTGTGGGGAGACGAATACCGGATATTTCCGACTCAATCAAAAATCAGTTGCATGGCTAAAAACACCCACGGCATCCATGATTACTTTTATTTATTTATGATCCATTATCTTCTTCAATCAAAAGAAACAGAACTGTCCAGCGAGTGGATATCAGAGAAAGACATTCCGGGTGGCACCACATTTTTCCGTGGCCCTCATGAAATCCCGACAAAATTGATATCGCTCCGATTTGACAATAATATCGAAGCATTCAAAGCCAGATGTGAGCAACTGCATGGCATACCGCTCACCATGGCGGACGCTGCCTTTCGCTTCCGGATAACACCCCGGATCCCCGTGGCTGTATTGTACTGGATAGGTGACGAGGATTTTCCGGCTGAATCGAAGATACTGTATGATAGAACCATTGCCGACCATTTGGCATCCGATATTATTTATGCGTTAGCAGTGGGGATTTGCGAAAGATTGGGAAAGCCCCCTGGCTGACAAGGAATCGTAAACCAAAAGCGATAAATAATTATGAACGTGTCGGTATGCACCCACAGGAAAATCATCCTGCCGTGCGGCTTGAAGGACATCGATTATCAGGTCGATCCCTACGTGGGCTGTGAACATTACTGCCACTACTGCTATGCCCTGGCTACCGCCGAAACGGATTGGTCAAAGGAAATCCAGATCCATAACCATATCGTCGACCAGCTGAGCGAAGAAATTGACAAGATCGCTCCCCAGACCATCTATATGGGGTACCATACCGATCCGTACCAACCCTGTGAGGCCGAATACCGGCAAACCCGAAACGCCCTGGAGCTGTTCCTGAAAAAGGGATTCTCTGCAAGCATTCTCACCAAGTCCGATCTGGTTGTTCGCGACATCGATGTCCTCAAAAAAATGAAAAACGCCGCCGTCAGTGTTTCAGTGGCCTTCAACGACAATTCGACACGCCGGCTGTTCGAGGCCGCGACCATGGACACCGAAAAAAGGATCGAAGCGCTCCGTCGCCTGAAGCAGGCCGGTGTCAGGACCGGGGCCCTGGTCTGCCCGGTGATCCCTTACCTCACCGATGCGGTTGAGTTGATCGATCGGCTGGCACCGCATGCCGAGGTCATTTGGGTCTACGGCCTTGCCATCGATGATCGTTGGGGTCAACAGTGGGCAACCGTAAAAAAGATCCTGAGCCGTCACTTCCCCGATTTGACCGAACCGATTGAGACCGCCGTATTCTCAAAACAAGATCGTTACTGGACCCGGCTGAAAGAGAACCTGGCGGCGCTTAAAAATGATCGGCAGTTGAATTTGAACGTTCATCTATAGCGGTTTAACAGCATGCCTGACAACGCACCGGGTCGTTCAGAGGCACGGGCACGACCCTGATCCGACCCACCCCAGCCCGGCGGGGACCGACCGCAGTTATGGCTGGTGCCCACGAAGGACGTCCATGAAAGCGATGGTTTTCAGCCACTATGGATCACCGGACCGCCTTGAACTCAAAGCGGTCCCAACGCCCGTGCCGAAGGACGATGAAATACTGGTGCGTGTTCACGCGTCGTCGGTCAATTCGTGGGACTGGGAGTTTTTGACCGGAAAGCCGTTCATCAACCGCCTCATGTTCGGCATCCTGAAGCCAAAGCCGGGCAAGCAGATATTGGGGGCGGACATCGCCGGGACGGTGGCGGCCGTCGGCCGGGGGGTGACGCGATTCCAACCGGGAGATGCGGTGTTCGGTGACCTGTGGGACAATTGGAATGGCTTTGCGGAATATGCCTGTGCATGCGAAACGGCCCTGGAAGCTAAACCTGCCAATTCGACGTTCGCGCAAGCCGCCGCCGTGCCCCAGGCAGGCGTACTGGCCCTGCAGGGCGTTCGCAAAGCGATAGAATTGCTGCCGGGCCAGAGGGTGTTGATCAACGGGGCTGGCGGCGGCGTGGGTACCTTTGCCGTTCAGATCGCCAAGCTCTCCGGGGCAGAAGTAACCGGCGTGGACGCCTCGCACAAATTGGATGTCGTGCGCTCGGTTGGCGCGGACCGGGTTATCGACTACCGGCAAAAAGATTTCACGGCAACCGGTGAACAGTACGATCTGATTGTTGACTGCCAGGGATATCGCTCCATGTTTGATTATAAACGCGCGCTGAGGCCTGGGGGAACCTACGCCATGGTCGGCGGCTCCATTGCGCGCGTCCTCCAGCTCCTCTTACTGGGCTACTGGGGCTCGCTCACCCGCCAAACCAGGCAATTCAGTCTGGTGGCCGAGGGGCCAAACAAAGGTCTGGCCGATCTGAAGACGCTTATCGAAGCCGGTAAGCTCGTTTCCATCGTCGTCAGGACCTATGGGTTGCGTGAAGTGCCCGAGGCGTTGCGCTATTTCGGTGAAGGACGCCACAAAGGAAAAATCGTCATCGCTATGGACGATCGATAGGCCGGCACAGGAACCCAACGGGTCGTACCGGAGAATACGATGGCCATGAGTACGAATGTTGCCAAACCTGTCAAGGTGGTAATCATCGGCGCCAGCGGAACCTGCGGCCAGGGGGGGACTTTTGCCTGTGCGGCGAGGCGTCGGGTGGGTGGGACAGGTTGGCGCCCCGCGCCAGTTCCGGAGCGCAGCCGGGCGACCATAGACGAACCGAACGGTGGAAATGCCATGAGGGTGGATCCATATCATAGGAAAAAAAATGAGCTATGCATACGTAATTGGACACATTACCGTAAAAGACGCTGAAAAGTGGAACGAATACCGCAATCAGGTCCCGGCGACCCTTGCACCGTGGGGTGCGGAACTGGTCTTCAGGGGGAAGCTGGCTGCGGTCCTGTCGGGTGAACACCGGCACGCCGACACGGTCGTCATCCGCTTTCCCGACACGAAAGCGATCGATGGCTGGTATGCGTCACCGGCCTATCAGTCGCTCATCCCCTTGCGCAAAGAGGCGGCGGAAATCGTACTGCTCGCCTACGAAGGATAGTTGTTCAACCAGGCGCTTCGCTTAACGGTTGTCAGCGGCCGCTAAGTGAATTCTTGCGTTGAACAGGGTTATCCGTGTATTTAAGAGCCGGGAGGAAAAATGCTATGACCATCCGAATCGTGCGTCTGGGAACCGAGCGCTCCCGGGAAGAGGGCCTGCGCATCGGGACGGTGAGGCGCCCGCCGCGGGGCGTGCCCAAAAAAGAGTACGCTTCGCAAAACTGGTATGACGTGTGGCTCCCCAACGTTGCACCGACCGCTGAACTCATGAAAATCGGACAGGCTGCCGAATCCGAGAAAGCGTGGGCGGCATTTGTTAAAAAATACCGCGCCGAGATGGCCACCCCCGAAAAGAGCAGGATCCTCGATCTGCTCGCCGCGCTGTCCGATCACACCAACCTGTCCATTGGCTGTTACTGCGAAAACGAGCACCGCTGTCACCGGTCCGTACTGCGCGAACTCCTGGCGGAGCGCGGCGCGAAACTCGAATGACCGCCGTGCAGTCCGGCACCAAAGGCGACCGGCATCACTTTTCACGGAGATACGGCGGCGTTGGCCGGGAAAAGGGTGAGAGGCCCGTCATGATATCCCGCATTGATGCATTTCTCAAAGCACGATCGTCGTTGCAGGTTACACCGACATGCCTGTTTCTTATTCTCGTGCTTGCCGCAGCGGATCACACCACCGGATACGAATTGTCCTTTTCCATTTTCTACCTCCTACCCATTGCATTCGCCGCCTGGTATGCGGGGCTGTATCACGGCGCCCTGCTCAGCATCGTCAGCGCATTCGTCTGGCTCATCGTCGATATCACGGCGGGCAGCCACTACAGCCAACCCTTCATTCCGGTCTGGAACGCCGCTGTCCGCTTCCTGTTTTTTATCGTCACCGCGTGGCTGCTGACGACCGTCAAAGCCCAACTGGAAAAGGAAAGGAGCATGGCACGGCTCGACGGTCTCACGGGGGTCATGAACGGACTCGCCTTCTCCGAGTCCGCCCAAGCCATTTTGCGCATCGCTGACCGTTTCGAGCGGCCGACGGCCATCGGATACATCGATCTGGACAATTTCAAAAGCGTGAACGACACCTTTGGGCATGCCGAGGGGGATCGGGTGCTCCAGGTGGTCGCTTCCGTATTATTGGACTCGGTTCGCAAGGCCGACCTGGTGGGTCGCTTGGGCGGGGATGAATTCGTCGTGCTCCTGCCGGAAACCACTATTTCCGGAGCCACCACCGTGTTCGAAAACATCCGAGAATCCATTTTGGAAAAAGCGGGAGAGCAGGGCTGGCCGATCGGCCTGAGCATTGGCGTTGCCGTTTTCCTTAACGCGCCGTCAAGCCTGGACGAAGCCGTGAGGGTGGCCGACACGCTGATGTACCGCGTAAAAAACAGCGGGAAGAACCGTATTCTTATCGAAGCGTATGGTGGGCCGGAGGGAACCGGCCAACCGCTTCATGCTAAAAAGCCTCGCGAACCGCGCGCTGCGCACCCCCAATAACCGTATTTATCGCGTCGGGAGATTATTGCATCAGTTGACCGTCAAGAAAACATACCCGCGTGACCTCGAAACGCCTTGTCTGGTGCTGGATCTGGATATCCTCGAGCGCAACCTTGCGAAGATGCAGGCCGCCGCCCGGGATGCCGGCAAGGACCTGCGCCCCCATGTCAAGACGCACAAGTGCTCGGCCCTGGCCCGGCTTCAAATCGATGCCGGGGCGATCGGCGTCTGTGTCGCCAAGGTCTCCGAAGCCGAGGCGTTGGTCGGGGCCGGCTTTGACGACATCCTGATCACGGGGCCGGTGGCGACAACGGCCAAAGTGGAGCGGCTCGTCGATCTGGTCGCAGCGGCGCCCTCGACGATGGTCGTCATCGATCACCCCGGCAATATCGCCCTGCTCGACGCGGGGTTGGGTGCAAGAAGATTGTCCATGGACGTGCTCCTCGATGTGGATGTCGGCCTGCACCGGACCGGAGCGAGGCCGTCCGACGCGCTCGCGCTGGCCGGGCAGATCGTTGCCTGTCCGCGCCTTCGCCTGCGGGGCATTCAGGCCTACGCCGGCCAGGTCCAGCACATTCGCAGGTATGAAGAAAGAAAGCACGCGTCCCGCCGGTGCCTGCAGGACGCGGTTCATATTTTTCGCGAGCTGCAGGCCAGCCTGCCGGACTGCGCCATCTTCAGCGCTTCCGGCACGGGAACCTTCGACATCGACCTGGCCGTTCCCGAAACCACCGAGCTTCAGGTGGGATCGTATGTGTGCATGGACACGGAGTATCTTGAAATCGAGTCAGCCGGCAACGGTTCGCTGCCGGCACCATTCGACCCGGCCCTGCGACTGCTCACCACGGTCGTCAGCGCCAACCACGACCATTTTGTGACCGTAGACGCGGGTCTGAAATCGCTTTACCGGGATGGCGGCACGCCACAGGTTATCGCGCCCGCCGATGGCGCCTGGACGTATGATTGGTTCGGCGACGAATACGGCCGGATCACCCGCTCTGACGATTCAGCACTGCCGCGGCTCGGCGACGTCCTGGAACTGGTGACGTCTCACTGCGACCCGACGGTCAATCTGTTCGATCACTATTACCTGACAAGAGGCGATCGCGTGACCGGCAGGTGGCCGATTGACCTCAGGGGATGCAGTCAATGAGCGGCTTTTCTCTGTAACCGAGTGTTGAAAAAAGTCATGGGCACAAACCGAAGCATTCGAAACCATTCAACCGTACAGCGCATCCGCTTTATCGATACGGCCCGGCTGATGGCCATGGCACTGGTCTTTTACGGGCATTTCATCGAACGGGTCATGTACCTGAACAACCCGACAGCGGCGGCGCAGTACAAATTCATTTACTCCTTCCACATGGTCCTTTTTTTCGTGCTGGCCGGCTACGTGGCCAAGCAGAGCGACCTGTCGCTCGGATTCGGCCGGTTTTTGAAACAGCGGATGGTGTCGCGCCTGCTGCCGCTGGTTTTCTTCACCGTGGTGTTCATGCTGGCCGCAGCCGTGTTTCCCGGGGATTTCTTCCACCTCAAGCTGCCCAGCGTGCAGGGCTACATGGACGGCCTGGCAAACACCGTGTTCGGCATCCCCATGTTTTGTGTGCCCTCGTGGTTTCTGATGATCATCTTTTCGGTGGAGATGGTCCACTATTGGGCCTTCCGGGTGTTGACCGACGACAGGAAAATCGTGGCCGGCATGGTTCTCTTCTATGTCGTCGGATACCTGCTCAACTGGCACGTCGATATCGTCAACCCGATCAAGGGCCGGGTCATCGGCTGGAACTATCTGTTCATCCACGAAGCGATCGTCATGTATGCGTTCTACCTGCTGGGCGTCACCATGCGCCGCCGGGCGTTTCTCAGGCAGGTGCATTCTGTGCCTGTCCTGGTGCCTGCGGCCGTGGCCGCGTTTCTCATCGTTCTTTTCACCTACCGGCTGAACAGCGGTCTTTTCAGTTTCCCGCCGCTGGATGCCGTGGTCATTCTCTTCTCTTCCCACGGCCATTTCATCTGGTTCCCCCTGACGGCCGTGGCCGGCTGCCTGATGGTGCTGTTCATCGCCAGGGCACTGCCTGCCTGGGCGCCGACGGTCTGGATGGGGCAAAACACCCTGATTCTGATGTGCCTCAACGGCATCTTCTACCACTACATCAACCCGCCGATGGCCAGATGGGTTGTCGGCCACCTGCCGGGGTCGCCGTCGACCGTGTTCTGGACCGGCTGCACCATGACGCTGGCCAGCCTGGTGCTTTGCATGCCGCTGGTCGCTCTGCTCAAACGATGGCTTCCCCAACTGGTGGGCCGGCCGACGGCGGTGGGGCCGCTGCTGAGGAATCTGATGTGAGGACAATCGTGGCAATGAAAAAGGAAAGCTGATAGCTGATCGGAAAGCCGAACCCAAAACAAGAGGAGGTTTTATGAAACGCGTGCTGCTGATGACCGTCTGTATCGCCCTGCTTACCGGATGTGCGACCACCCAGATGCTCAAACCTGAACAACCGCCTGAACTCGCCGCCAAACCGGATTCCGCCCTATTGGTGATTGTCCGCGATACGTTCATGGGAGGCGGTATCGTGTTCTGGAATTATCTGGATGGCCGATTCATCGGAGAGACGATGGGCAAGTCGTACTTCATCACCCATGTGCCGCCGGGCATGCATTACGTCGTTGCGGCAACGGAAAACACGGGTGTCGCCCAGCTCGATTTTCAAGCCGGGAAACACTATTTCCTGCGCCAGGGTGTCACCATGGGCGTCTGGCGGGCAAGAACCTCCGGCTTTTTTCCAATGACCGCTGCCGAGGCCCAACAAGCAATCTCCGGCTGTACCTATACCGAACTGGACAGCAGCAAGAGCTTTCCGGACATGGAACCGGCCCTCTACCAGCAGGCGATCGAAGAGTACCAGGCCGGCGTGAAAGATAATCCGGAGGGCTACAAGGAGTTGCTCGAATACCGGGGGGAATAGCCCGGTAGGCCTGGCACGGCAAGGCGGTGGACCGTTTCCACTGCCGAGCATGCTACCCGTTGTGCGACGGGTTCAATACCATCCGCATGATACCCAAGGAGGAGCGCCATGCACCCCCGTCTGTTTTCACCGCTCACCATCCAGGGCCTGACCCTGAAAAACCGCCTCACCATGGCGCCGCTCTACCTGGGTTACGCCGGCCAGGGCGGCACGGTCAGCGAGATGCTGCTGGAACACTACCGGCTCATGGCCCGAAGCGGCGTGGCCATGGTGGTGGTCGAAAATGCCACGGTGGACCACCCCGCCGGCAGCGGCTCGAACCGGACCCTGCGGGCCGACACCGACGACAACCTGGCCGGTTTGAAAAGGCTGGCTGAAGCCATCAAACAGGAAGGTTCACTGGCCTGCCTGCAGATCAACCACGCCGGTCGCTTTGCCCACGCCACCGACCAACCGGTGGCGCCGTCGGCGGTGAACACCTTCGGCCGCCTGCCGGAGGCGTTGGAAAAGCGTCAAATCGACAGGATCGTCGACAAGTACGCCAGCGCGGCGGCCAGGGCCCAAACCGCCGGATTCGACATGGTGGAACTGCACGGCGGCACCGGCTACCTGCTGGCCCAGTTTCTCTCCCCGCGGACCAACCGGCGAACCGATGCATACGGGGGCAGCCTGGAAAACAGGCAGCGGTTTGCCCTGGAGGTACTCGCACGGGTCAAATCAGCGATCGGTGACCTTCCGGTGGGATACCGCTTTCTGGCCGACGAATGGCTGCCGGACGGCCTGCAGGTGGATGAGTCGACGCAGTTCGCCAAAAGCCTGGACCACGCCGGCATCGCCTACATTTCAGTCATGGGCGGCACGTATGAATCTTTTTCCCTGCCGGAAATCGTGGAAAAATCCAAGCAGGAAGGCTACATGCTCGATCTGGCCGCCGCTGTCCGTTCGGCCGTCGACGTACCGGTGGTCTCGGCGGGTCGCTTTGCCGGCGGCACGTTTGCAGAGCGGGCTATTGCCGAGGGGAAAACCGACCTGATCGGCCTGGCCCGCGTGCTCTGGGCCGATCCGCTTTGGCCGCAGAAGGTCCGCGACGGCCGGGAAGCCGACATTCTGCACTGCAATCCGGACTGCGGCGACGCCTGCATGCACATGGTCATGAAAGGCCGGCCGGCGTTCTGCGTGGCCTGGCCGGCGGAGAAGATGAAAGCGTGGAAGGCCAAATATAAATAGTGCCCTTAAGTGACCCCCCCGGCGGCTTGCCGCCGGGGGGGTTCACCCTGTCCAGGCCGGCGGCATCCCGAAACCGTCGCCAGGGTCGATTTTAAATTGACCGCCGCGGGCAGATCCGATATCCGATCAATGTCCCCCTGCGCCCCTCCGGCCCGACTGGTGAAAAATAGCGACACCCGGTTCACGAACCACCGACCCGAACAACCCTCGCCAACATTCTTTACCCAATCTTTACGAGGCCCTTACACAAGCTTCATCACGCCGCCTTATCCTTTGCCTCAAACCCCATCGAAAGAATAGAAAGGAAGGTGGATGATGAAAATGATGCGTAACCTGTGGATCGCGATGGTGAGCCTGGCCCTGTTGGGCTGGGTGGCTTCGTGTGCCGGGACCAACGGCATGATGGACAAGAAAATGGATGCCGGCATGCACGGCGCAATGGACGGCAAGATGAACGATATGCTGATGGGCAGCGATGGCCACCATGCTTCGGGCAAGGTGGCTGTCGGCATGCATATGAACAAGCAGGTGCTGACCCTGAGCGACATCGAGGTGGACAAGGTGCCGGACGGCTACGTCTACCTGACCAAAGACGCGGATCGCATGCACGGTGTGGAGATGGGCATGCTGAAGCAGTTCTCGGGCACCGTCTCGTTCGACTTGCCGGCGGGCGTCGACCCGGACGATTACGACAGTGTCGTGATCTGGTGCAGGCAGTTCAACGTGGAGATCGGCCGCGCCTATTTTTCCAAAAAAATGATCTGAGCGACAGGCGCAATATCCCGGCCGATAGGGGAACCGGGGCATCTTTTCCGGTGCAGGCCGGAAAGATGCCCGACCTGCCCGACGCCGGATCAGGCGGTCCGAAAACAACCTGACACCACCCCCTCAACGACTTTGAGCACTATCCGTCCACCCACGCACTCGATTTGGATAAACACGCATCACCGGTTATTGACACCTGAAGACACAGCCGCGTATGATGCGCCATTGCGGCAAAACAAGCTGCCTGCGCTGAAATATGATATCCGCCTGAAATAGATCGCACCGGCTGGTTGGTATCTCATGAAAACAGGACACCGCGCCACCGCACCTCCTTCCCGCATCACTTTGAAATTGCCTGAACGCCCGCATCGAACACATCGTTTTTATAGTTTTTTCCTATCCAACAACTCAACAAGGAGGTCATCATGTCTATCTCAAACGGCACGATGATGCAGTACTTCCACTGGTATGTGTCGGCCGACGACAACCTGTGGGAAAAAGTCGAGCGCGAAGCGCCGCGTTTAGCCGGAGCCGGCATCACGGCCCTGTGGCTGCCGCCGGCCTTCAAGGGCGCCGCCGGCATAAACGACGTGGGCTACGGCCCGTACGATCTCTACGACCTGGGCGAGTTCATGCAAAAGGACAGCGAACGCACCAAATACGGCACGCGGGATCAGTATCTAGCTGCCGTCGATGCGTCCCACTCGGCAGGCCTGCAGGTCTACGCCGACATGGTCTTCAACCATCGCGGCGGCGCCGACCGCACCGAATGGGTCAAGGCCGTCCGCGTCTATCCCCATGACCGCCGGTTCACCACGGGTGAAGACGAGTGGATCGAGGCCCACACCGAATTCACCTTTCCCGGCCGTCAGGGTCGCTACTCCGATTTTCATTGGCGTTATCGCCATTTTGACGGCGTCGACCGGGCCGAAAACCTGGATGAGAACACCATCTTCAAATTTCTCGGCCAGGACAAGGACTGGGAGGAACTGGTCGGCGATGAATACGGCAACTACGACTACCTGATGTTCTCGGACCTGGACATGAACGATCCGGAAGTGCGCACCGAGCTGGCCCGCTGGGGCGCCTGGTACCTGGAAACCACGGGTGTGGACGGCTTCCGGCTGGATGCGGTCAAGCACATTCAGTTCAGCTTTTTCCGCAGCTGGCTCGACCACATGCGCAAGCTCGCGGGCCGGCCGCTTTTCGCCGTCGGCGAATACTGGAACCCCGACGATGTGGAAGTGCTGCACCGCTACATCGCCGCCACCCACGGCAAGATGTCCCTGTTCGACGCCCCCCTGCACCGCAACTTCCACGAGGCGTCACGCGCCGGGGGCCACTTCGACATGCGCCGCATTCTGGACAACACCTTGATGCAGCAGCAGCCGGCCCTGGCGGTCACATTGGTGGAGAATCACGACACCCAGCCCCTGCAGGCACTGGAATCACCGGTGGCCGACTGGTTCAAACCCCTGGCCTACGCCCTCATCCTGCTGCGGCAGGAGGGCTATCCATGCGTCTTTTACCCGGACTACTACGGTGCCGCCTATACGGACAACGGCAGGGACGGCCACCCGTACCCCATCATCCTGGCACCGGTGGCCGACCTGCCGGCACTGCTCGAACTTCGCCGTACCCGGGCCTACGGCATCCAGCGCGACTACTGGGATCACCCCGACACGATCGGCTGGACCCGGCAGGGAGACGACGCCCATCCCCGGTCCGGTCTCGCCGTGCTGCTGAGCGACGGCCCCGGCGGTTCCCGATGGATGGAGGTGGGCCGGCGCCACAGCGGAAGCCGGTTTGCGGATCGCCTGGGCCATCGCCATGGGACCGTCGTCATCAATGACGACGGATGGGGGGAGTTCCATGTGGACGGCGGGTCGGTTTCGGTGTGGACGGCGGTTTAGCAGCAGGGTGTTGAAAAAATCCCCGGAACATGTTCCTATGAATGCCTCCATGGAACCATTCGAGGCGTGATCCGATGAAGAACTGCATCATCACCTGGATGTTGGCCGTCCTGGTCCTGGCCTGCGGCAACACCAATGAAAACCAGACTGTCACCACCCAATCCCTCGGGATAAGCGACGGCGAGATCCTCGTCGGCTCCTCCCTGGCCCTGGGCGGGCACGCCGGCTATCTGGGCACCCAGACCCTTCACGGTGCCCTGGCCTACATCCAGCATGTCAACCAGCAAGGCGGCATTCACGGCCGCAGGATCAAGGTCATTGCCTATGATGACGGCTACGACCCGCCCCGATGCGTAACCAACACCCAGAAGCTGATCGTTCAGGACAAGGTCTTCGCGCTCTTTTGTTATGTGGGCACGCCCACCACGCTCAAGATTCTCCCCCTGGTCGAGGAGGCCCGGATTCCCGTGGTCGGCATGTTCACCGGCGCCAACGCCCTTCGGGATCCGCTCAACCGCTACCTGATCAACGTGCGTGCATCCTACTATCAGGAGACCGGCGCGGCGGTATCGCATCTCGTCGAATCGATGAAGCTCAAAAGAATCGCCGTCTTCTATCAGTACGACGCCTATGGGTTCGACGGCCTGAAGGGCACCGAGATCGCCCTGCGCCCTTACGGAATGGTGCCGGTGGCCACGGGCACCTATATCCGCGGCACCCTGGATGTCGAGGAGGGGCTGCGCAAGATCATGGACGCCCGGGCGGAAGCCGTGGTCATGATCGGCACCTATGAACCCTGTGCCAAGTTCATTCGCCTGGCCAGAGAGAAGCGCTTTTCACCGGTTTTCTACAATGTCTCCTTCGTGGGTGCCGATGAATTGGCCCGGCTGTTGGGCCGGATCGATGAAAAAATCATCGTCACCCAGGTGGTGCCGCCACCAGAGGTGTCGGACAGCAACAAGCAGCTTTGGGGAGCCCGTGAATACGTCTCTTTACTGAAGCGCTACTATCCCTCGGATCAACCCAACTTCGTCAGCCTGGAGGGCTATGTCAACGCCAAGGTACTGGTGGAAGGGCTCGAACGCGCCGGCCGGGAACTGAACCGCGAAAGGTTTATCAATGCGATCGAGTCAATCCAGGAACTGGACTTAGGCATTGCCAACCTGCTGTCCTTCAGCCATAGGGACCATCAGGGCCTTGAAAGAGTATACTTTACCCATCTGCAGGATGGAAAATTTGTATGGCGCAATCACTGATCGACCGCATCCGAAACTCCAGCCTGAAGAACAAGATCTTCTTCTCGGTCACGGCCGTCATCTTGCTGATCAGTGTCCTGATCGCCCTGTTCACCCGCTGGATATTGATTTCCACACTGACATCGGAGCTCAAGCAGCGGGGTCTGGGCATCGCCTATAGCATCGCCGAAAGCTGCAGGGGCTACCTCCTCACCAACGATGTCGACCAGTTGACCAGCCTGATCTTCGATGCCCGCCTGGGCGCGCGGAGGGAATTGGTCGGTTATGTCTTTATCCTGGACAAACAGGGCCAGATCACGGCCCACACGTTTACCAGCGATTTCCCTCAGCAGATCGCCGGCGCCAACCGCATCGATCCTGAACAGGACCATCGCATCCAATTGATGAACACGGGCAGGGATGAGGTCTACGATGTGGCCGTGGCTGTAAACGAGGGCATCTATCGCATCGGATCCGTGCACGTCGGCCTCTATAAAAAGCACATCGACCAGCTGATCAACAAACTACGCACCACCTTTCTGGGTTTTGTTTCCGTGGTAATCCTTTTCTTTTTTATCATCAGCCACCATCTATCGAAATATATCACTCAACCCATCACCCGACTGACCAGGGTCTCCGATGAAATCAGCCGGGGCATTTTCGACGTTCAGTTGGACCTGGAAAAGGGACCCCACCAAAACGAGGTCAAAGATGAAGTTCGCCAGCTCTCCCGATCCTTCATCAATATGACCAACCGGATCAAGGAGTCACAGGCCAAACTAAAGGAGTCGGACAACAAATACCGTTCTTTGTTTGCCAGCGGCCCCAATCCCATTTTTGTCCTGGATCGAAAAACACTGCGGATTCTCAGCGCCAATCCCAGTGCCGAGGAGATATACGGCTATACCAAAGAGGAGCTGGTGGGCCGGCCGTTCACCGATTTGGGCCCTTTTGAACTGGATGCAAACCAATGGACCGAATTCAACGCCCAGCAGGCAGGCCATGTCACCACAATCAGTTCAAAGGTACAGTACTTCAAGAAGGGGCGCCAGGCGTTTTACGTGAATGTGCATGCCTGCCCGGCGCCTTATGAAAACAAGAACGCGCTGATTGTGGCCACCACCGACATCTCCGAGATGGTGGAAAAAGACAGCCAGTTGATTCAAGCCAGCAAGATGACGACCCTGGGAGAGATGTCCGCCGGTATTGCCCATGAACTCAATCAGCCGCTCAACGCCATCAAGATGGGCAGTGAATTTTTGGAAATGATGATTGAAAAAGAAGAGCGCATCCCCGAGCAGGAACTTTTTCAGATCGTGCGTGAAGTCAGCAGCCAGGTAGATCGGGCCGAAGGAATTATCCGTCGGCTGAGAGACTTCGGGCGCAAGACGGACTTTACCAAAGAGAAGATCTTGATCAACGATCCCATCAACTCCGTGCTGGACATCATTGGACGCCAGCTTCGATTGCAGAACATCGATGTCCAACTTCAGCTGACGGCAAACTTGCCGCCCATTCTGGCCCACCACAACCGCATCGAGCAGGTCATCTTCAACTTGCTGACCAACGCACGGGATGCTATCAATCTAAAAGAAGAGTCCAGCATGAGAAACAATCAGCGAAACATCATCATCAGAAGTTATACTGAAGAAGATCAAGTGGTGGTGGCCGTGTCAGACACGGGCATAGGCATCGATCCGGCAGTGAAGGCTCAGATTTTCGAAGCCTTTTTCACGACCAAAAAAATGGGCGAAGGCATGGGCCTTGGACTCTCCATTACCAGCGGTATCGTGGAAGATTACGGCGGCACAATCCGAATCGACAGCCAGGAAGGCCAGGGTACCACCTTTCACCTGAGCTTTCCGGCGGTGCCGTGACGCCCCTGGTGGGCCCGTTGCCTTTTGTTGACGATGGGCTAACGCTTGAAATTATTTCATCGAACCGGATCAGATGGAGATTTCGCCATGTCAAAGCACAAAATTCTGGTCATTGATGATGAGAAGCCCACCCTGGGCATGTTCCTGCTGTTTCTCAAGGCATATGGATATGAGGTGCTGCTGGCCGAAAACGGTGTGCAGGGGTTGGAAATGTTTGCGGCCGAATCCCCTGCGATTGTCTTCACCGATGTCAAAATGCCTGGAATGGATGGCTTTGAAGTCTTGGACCGCATTAAAAGTCAGGCACCTGAAACCGAAGTGATTGTCATTACCGGTCACGGTGACATGGATCTGGCGGTTGAAGCCCTGAATCACGAAGCCACCGATTTTATCAACAAGCCCATTCACCGATCCGCCCTTGACGCCGCGCTGAACCGTGCTGAAGAACGCATCAAATCGTCAAAAACGGATGCCTCCATCACTGGCACGGCTCAAGAGAACGACATTCGCATCATCGAGATCAAAGGCAACGTCAATGCCGGTTCCGAAAGAGAGCTGATGGCCGCCTGCGCCGACGTGGATCCGGCAGAAACGCCCAAACTCCTTCTGCGTTTTAATGACAATGCATCCATCAATGGCGCCGGAATCGGCATATTGATTCAATTGCTGTCGGAAAGCGGCAAACGGCAACAAAAAGTAGCCATTACCGGCATATCTGAAAACTTCAAGCAGATTTTTGACATGGTGGGCATCACGCGACTGGCTGGCATCTTTCCCGACGACCGTTCGGCCAAAGCATACCTGGATGCCGATTAAAAGCGCTTGGCCCATGGGGTCGGTCTGTCATTTTCGCGTAGAATGGGCGATGGGCGATCACCTGCGTTGAGCCCAGCAATCCACGGGCAACCGATCCAAATCGTTTAGCCGTCATATGTTCAATGGAGATATCTGCCATGATGCGAACCAGACAACGCATTTGGGTGCTTGGCATCCTCGTCATCATTGCCGGCTGGAGCGGCGTGGGCAACTGCGACTCGGCCGCCGTACCCCGTGAAGGCTCCCAGATGCCCCCAATGCTCCTGAATGCGCCGGCGTCCCAAAAAGCGTGCGACTACCTGGGCATCGCGACCCAAAAACCGTTTCGGCTGGCCGATGTGAATTCAGCGATGGTCATGGTGGAAATCCTTGGCGTCTACTGTCCCCAGTGCCACAAGCAACGGCCGCATATCAACCGGCTTTATCATCGCATTCAAAAGGATGCCGCGATGTCCCAAAAAATAAAATTCGTGGGCATCGCCGTCGGCGCCTCACCCCTGGAGGTGGCCTATCTGGTCAAGGAGTCCCAGGTCCCCTATCCCATTATTGCGGACGGGAACTTTGACGTTCACAAATGCTTGGGAGAACCGCGGACACCGTTTAACATCGTGACTACCAGAGAAGGCAAGGTCCTGTGGACCCACCTGGGCATCATTGAAGATATGAACGCATTTTATGCCACCCTTAAATCCCTGGCCGGTCAGTAAGCGTCAGGGTCAATTCACCGCCGGTGAATCGGGTTATGAAGACAAACGCATCCGATCAGGTTCCATCCACACTAAAAAACGAGCGATACGACTTCTTTCGCAAGACCCTCTGCGACGCAGCGGTGGAGTTCGACCGTCTCGAATCGTCATTCAAGGTCATGGAAAGCGCACTGCTCACCGCCATGGGTGCGTTGGGAACCATTTGTGGATTCAGCGGATTGCTCCAACCGGAAGCCAACGATGTCAAAGTGGCGGGCCGCGGCATGGATCGTGAGACACTTGATCTGATTAAAAACAACTTCCAGCAGCTTATCGATCAACATGTGGCCGCGTTGGACAGCACGCCGTATCCTTTTCATACCGATATCCGGGTTCTCCGCGACCTGCCGGGTCCACCAAGCCCGCTTACCTCCGCCGGCATTCGCATTGTGGCCGGATGGCGCATGGGAAAGACGGTGAGCGGCATGATGGGACTAGGCGCCACCATCAGCGAAACCCCTTTTGGGGAGATTGAGGTCGACTTCCTCTACAACCTGGTGGATCAAATGATGGCAGCCCTTCGCGCCATCGCCGCCAATGCGGTCATGCATACGCTGGAAAATGAGTTGAATCAGGCCAGGCAGAGCGCCACCGAATGCGCCTTGCGCAACCAGGCCGCCAAAAAAGAATTGGAGGAGGCCCTTTTTCGGCTCTCCGGATTTAACGACATCGTGAATGAGCTCAGTGGACTCAAGGAGAGCGATAGCGTCATCGATGCTTTTTTACTGGTAGTGATGGGGATCTTCAGCGTGCAACAAGGAAGTGTTCTCTATGGGGACGACGCCTCGCAAAACGCTTATGCCGCTATCCGTGGTGTCGAAACCGAAACTGCCGTTCATACCCAGCCGGCCGTGGTCAAGGAGAAGTTAGATGTCGTGTTTGGTTCTCGACAGGGCAACCGACTAGGGGTCATGCAGGCCATCATTTTACCGGCGGAACAATTGAAATCACTCGATCTGTTTTCACCCACCAGTATCGCCATTCTATTTAAAGTCGATGAATCCGCCAGAGGGTTGGTATGCCTGGGTAAAAGGTTGGTCGAAACCCAATATGGCGCCAAGGAGCGGGAACTCCTCCTGGCTTTTACGCACAACTTTCTGGTTTTTCTAAAAAACAGCAAATCCTTTGAAACCATCCAGCGGCTCAATGCCGAACAACAACAAAAAAACATCGAACTGGAAAAAACCGTTCAGGCCCTTTCCGAGAGCCGAAGCACCATTGCCGGTCTGGAAAAGGCCGGTGAACGCATAAAATCCGCCATTGCCAAAGCCATGGCCCGGTCCACCCGGGTGTCGATCATGGATGCCGCCTTGATCCTTATCGCCGGCACAGTACTGGGCCTGGTCTATAATTTTGCCAGCCCGTCAGGCATCCCCATCTTTCCACCAATTTGGCGTTACCCCCCATCGCCGCGGGTCACCATCAACGACGTCAACACGCTTCTTCAGACACAACAAACCCTCCTCGTCGACGCCCGGCCGGTTGAATTTTATAAGCAACAGCATATTCTCGGCGCCCTTAATTTACCGTTGGCGCTGTTCGATTTTGTTTATATGATGCGTTTCAGCCAGATCGATCCGCAACAACCGATTGTAGTTTACGGACGAAACATCAGCCGCCATTACGACGAGGAAGTTGCCCACCGGCTCAAGGAGCGAGGGCATCCGAACGTCTCCATTCTCACCGGCGGGTTGAAAACATGGCAGGCCAAGGGGCTTGCCCTATCGCCATGAACATGATGACCCAGTTGAAAGCGATGTTGACCCATCCCTATCTGGCGCTGGCTTTGCGCCTCTATATCGCCGGCCTGTTTGTCTACGCAGGAATGGTTAAAATAAACTATACGGCCGAATTTGCCGAGACCATTGCCAGCTATCGCATGATTCCCTACTGGGGCGTCAATCCGATGGCCATTACCATGCCGTGGATCGAGTTAATCGTGGGGATTATGCTGGTATGCGGTATTCGCGTCCGCTCGGCCATTGCCGTTGCAGGCGCATTACTGGTGATGTTCACGGTGAGCATTGCGGTCAACCTGATATGGAAATCACCCATTGATTGCGGCTGCTTTCACACCCTGGGTGATACCATCGGCTGGAAAACCCTGGTGAGAGATATAGCGTGGATCGCCATGGCCGCGCATGTCTATAGTTATGATCGGATCTTTCGGCTGGAACGAAAAATCGAATGGATTGCCGGGGAGATGTAATGGAAAAACATCCTTCCATAAAATCGGCGACGAGTGTCGTCCTGTTGATGCTGGTGATACCGTTGATGGTCTGGCAGTGCGACCGACATGAAAAGATGGTGGGTAAATACCATGCACTGGACGTAAGCGAGGGTGGCCGCATATCGGCCACCCTCGCGTTGGAGGCCAACGGCAAAGGGTTATGGTCCATTGAAACGGACAACGCACCCTTTCGTTGGGATGTGAACCAGAACGTTATCCGCCTGCACACCCCATCCGGTGGCGTCATCGAGGGAATCATCGACAACGGGTCCATTCAACTGCCGATACCCGGCCTGGGTGTTATTTTGTTTAAGCGTGATGATTAAAGATTGAGTATATAATCAATTGAATGACTATCGAACCAGTTTGTTCAGCCCGGTTTAGCGACAGCGACGAATCCTGCGGCGTAGACGGCCGTTGAATCGAAAAACCGGAACTTGAGGATGTTGTCGTCCGCTGCCGCCACACCGGCTTGGAGCATGTGGACATCCCGGCCGATCTCCTTGACATATTGAATCCCCACCTGGCCCACCCTTTCACCGGCTACGCCGCAGCGCTTGACCAGCGTGTCCAGGTACTCCAGGTAAACCGTGTTGTTCACGTGCCCGTTGGGGTCGTAGTCCCCTTCCCGCGTGGTGAGGGTTATCGTCTGCGCCGGCGCGAACGTCTTGTCCACCGCAAAGTCAATGGCACCGGCCGCCATGACCTCATCCGTTTCGGTCGTGTAGGGTTCGGAGACGCGACGCGGGATTTTGGCGATGCGTTTGCGCTTCAGGTCGTAATAGAGCCACAGGCTGGTGGCTGCCGCCAGCGTCTCGCCACCGCACACCATCAAAAAATCCCGGCCGGCCCGAAACCCGGCCGATCCCTTGTGCCAGGTCCTGAGGGTGACGGCCTCCCGGTATACGGGCATGCGGTAGATGTCCACCCGCATGCGGTTTAATATCCACACCGCACCGGCCGCGACCATATCCGCCGAGCCCAACCCCACCGATTCCGAATGATGCAGCGCCCCACGCTGGAGGCGCTGAAACAGGACCGGCAGCTTCATCCGAAAATCCGTATCCACCTCGTCGTATTCCACCAGGGTCGTGTGTTGGATTTTAATTGGGGTGCCCGTCCCGGGGAAAGTTGGTTTCCGGCCGACATTAAATATCCACGAGGCTCGCGCGCTGCCGCCAGCCCCGGCCCTTGCCCAGCCAATCCTCGCCGTCCACGCCGATCGCCAGCTCTTCGGCCAGGTGCCGGGCCTTGAATCCGGTCGATCCATTGCGCCCCAGGCCGGACAGGCAGGACGGGCAGTTGGTGAGCATGACCGTTGGCCCGTCAGCCCCATGAAAAACCGCTTGGAACGCATCCCGTTTTCGTGCCCGCATGGCGGCGGCGATATCGGGCCGGCTCAGGGCCAGGGTGCCGGCTTCACCGCAGCAGTGGGGCACGGCGATGGTCCCCTTTTCCAGGCGCGCCAGCAGCGCTTCGCCTTGTCCGTCCAGCGAGTCGTGGCATGGGGCGTGGTAAAACCGCCCGGGTGGGATGCCTGCATCCAGGCCGTTTTCAATGGCCAGCCGGCTGACGTCCGTCAGCCGGCAGCCGAAAATCGATTCGGCGTTCATGGCGGCAAGGGATTCCCGACAGGTCCCGCAGCTGACCCCCACGGCATCGACGTGCAAGTGTCCGAATCGCTCGCGGATCTGGGTCAGGATGACCGCACTGCGCATGGCCTGGCGGCGGTGCATCTCCCCCTTGGCATTGACCCGTGCGGGAAATCCGCAGCACAGAAACGGCGGCGGCAGGATCACGCGGCACCCGGTGTGGATTAATATATGGACCGCCGCCAGCGCAACCCGGGAGTATAAACGCTCGGAGCCGCACCCCGGAAAATAGAAGATGGTGCGCGTCGCCTCGCCTTCGGGTTCGATCACCACCGCCTGGCCGACCCCGCAGGCGGGCAGCCGGCTGAAAAGGGTCCCGGCCGGAATCGGCGGCATGGCGGTCTGCAACAGGCCAAACCCGAGGGTCGCAGCGCACCCTGCCGATCCCGGCAGCCGCTTGAGCATCCAGGCGCCGGCCCGCTGCAGCCGGCTGCCCGCCCACAGGGCCGTAGGCCTGAAAAGGGCATTGACGGCCGCGGAGCGGCTGTCCAGATAGGCCAGGGCCAGAGCGGTGGCCGGAGCGGTTTTACGGTATCGGTGCGAGGCCAGGATCTCCCGCTCGAGAATGGATACGACACCCGTATCAATGTCCACCGGGCAGGGCGCCTGGCATTTGTGGCAGATGGTGCAATGATCGGCCACCTGCCCCAGATATTTCAAGGCGTTGAACCCGGTAGATCGAAACCGCTGGGTCTCATAAAGAATCGCCTCGATGAGAGCCACCACGGCCAGGTTCTTGTTCCTGGGGTGGTAGAACAGGTTCTGCTCGGGATGAAAAACGCAACAGGGCGTCTTGCAGCGTCCGCAGCGCACGCAGCCGGAAATCTGTTCCGCCAGGGCTTCCAGTTCGGCATGGCGCAGGATGCTCGCCTCCAGCTCGAGAAGGTTGAAGGAGGGGGCGAAAACCAACTGAGGGGCGCGGGGATCGCACAGCTTGCCCGGATTCATGATCCCGTCGGGGTCCACCTGCCGGCGGTAACGGTTCAATTCTTCGATGCGATGCGCTTCCAGGTACTTGAACTTGGTGAACCCGATGCCGTGCTCACCGCTGACGGCCCCGCCCAGCGCCACGGCCTTGGTCATGACCGCATCGGCCGTTTCCGCAGCCCGGATCATCATCTCCCGGTCGTTGGAAAATACCGGAATATTGACGTGGATGTTGCCGTCCCCGGCGTGCATGTGGGTGGCGATGACGATCAGGTGCGAGCGCGTCTCCATGTATAGGTCGTCGATCTCGCGGTTGATCTTCACGTAGCCGCTGAACAGCTCGTTCAATTCGGCTTTCAGCTGCCGGATGTGGGTCTCCTCCTGAAGATGGTGCTTGCCGGCCAGCCGGATGCGCTCCAGGGCGGCCATGAGCAGCGTTTTGGCCGCAGGCAGTTTGGCGGCCAGCCACTCGGGGTCTTCCAGGGGTTGGGCCGTTTCCAGGTGGGCGCCCAGGCTGAAGACCAGGGCCAGCTGGTTGTCACGCTGCTCCTCGGCGTTGATGTCATCGGCAAACTGGGCGAACTCGGCCAGCGCGGGAATGGGCAGAACGATGTCTTCGTTGAGCTTGAAGGATTGGGTCCGCGCGGCGATGGCCCCCAGTCGCTTGCGGTCCCGCCAGAAGCGCCGGGCCTCCTGTTCGTTTTCGGCCACGAACAGATGGGTGTTGGGAAATTCGGCCATGAGCCCCTCCAGCCGATCGAGGCCCCGCCGGATGTGGCTGTCGTCGTGCCCCACCATGTCCACCAGCAGCACGGCCTTGGGCAGATCCTGCCGGGGGGCCTTGACCTTGTAGCCGATGGCGCGCACGTAGGCGTCGTCGAAGTGCTCCAGGGCCATGAGGGCCTCCTGGCCGCGGTTGACAAAAGCCTCGCAGATGGCGGAGATCGCCCGGCTGGCCTCGTCCATATCCGCACCGAAAAACTCCAGGCAGCAGGTTGCCTGCCGGGGATAAGCCCGGTGGAGAATGAAACGGGCCGAGGTGATGATC
This sequence comes from Desulfosarcina sp., assembly GCF_055467485.1. NCBI lineage: Bacteria > Pseudomonadati > Thermodesulfobacteriota > Desulfobacteria > Desulfobacterales > Desulfosarcinaceae > Desulfosarcina > Desulfosarcina sp. Next base: position 31,548 of record NZ_JBUOIV010000036.1, read on the forward strand.
CCGTCGGTCCCTTCCTTCTGGATGCCGGGCAGCCCGGAAAGGGTCTTGTTGGTGATGTCTTTGCCCAGGCCGGCCTGGCGGATCTGAAGCCCTTCCAGGTCCACGGTGCGAAGGCGCTGCCCCGTGTCGTCCTCGACGGCGAAGCGCACCCGGTCTTCGGGCAGGATGCGCCGCAGGCTGTGATCCAGCCGCCGAACCGTGTACAGGCGACCGTCGGGCATGGCGATGGCGAATGAGAGCAGGTTGTCGATCGCCGTGCCCCACAGAACGGCGGTCTTGCCGCCGGCGTTTTCGGCGATGTTGCCGCCGATCGTGCAGGCCCAGGCGCTGGTGGGGTCCGTGGCAAAGACCCACCCCTGTTGTTGGGCATAGGCCATGGCCGCATCGGTGATCACGCCGGATTCCAGGTGAATTGCCGCAACCTGGCGATTTCCCTGATCCGGCGCCGGTATCTCGACCGTCTCGATGCCGTGGATGCGGTTGAGCTGTTCGGTGTTGATGATCACGCAGTCGTTTTCAAGGGGCACGCTGCCGCCGGTGAGACCGGTTCCCCCGCCCCGGGGAATCACCTTCAAGCCGGCCCTGGCAAGGGCCTTGATCACTTTCGGAACCTGGGCTTCGTGGGTGGGGCGCACCACGGCCAGCGGGAGGCAGAGTCGCCAGTTGGTGGCGTCGGTCACGTGGGCGTTGAGGGTAAACGGATCGGTAAAGATGTTCTTCCGGCCCACGACAGGTGCCAGGCGACGGAAAATCTGACGCTGACCGTCACGGATGTGGCGAATATCGGCATCGGCTTCATCCAGGCAGCGCCGGCAGTCCTCCACCACCGGCATCGATTCGGGAAGGTCTGCCACCGCCCGTGTCGCCATCGCCAGATCCGTGCGAACAGCCTCGAAAAACCGCCGGTGGCGACGGGGAGAAACGATCAGGTCATTACGAACGAAGGGATTTCGCCGCAACATGAACAGGTCGCCAAAAAAACGCTTCAGGGGGTGAACGGCCGGTCCGGCGGTCTTCAACAACCGGCTTTTCTGCAGCCGGTTGAATCCTGCATCGCCGAGGAGCAGGCGCAGGATCTGGCTGTCATCGGCCGAGGTGTAATTGAACGGTATGGTCCTGATATCGCTGTCGGGCATGCCTGCGGCCTTGTTTAAACCGATTAAAGACCGGTTCCAAATCATAATTCGGATCAATTGGCAACCGTTTCGGCGATCGTGTGCCGATTGCCAGGGTGCAATTCTCAGGTGAACCCTGGCCGGTTTTGTGATATAGGCGCCATGTATGCGCCCCCATACACGGTGTATGAAATGAAGCAGCCCCCGGCAATCGGGATGGGGGCCGTCCGGACCGACGGACCGCCGGCCGGCTGCGTCCGGAAACGACAACCATCATAAAACACAACGATATGGAACGGTTGTTGCACTTTTTATGGATCGTACCGCACCGTACCGTGCACCATCAATCATCCAGCGACGACAAGAGAGGAAAAAGGGATGCCAGGCGACAGTCAGGATAAACGCACCATCGTGTTCGACCGCGAAACCTACGTGAAGATGCTGATTTCCATCGCCAGGGCCGACAAGAACAATGGTCTGCCGGAGTATCGATTCATCCGCAAACAGGCGATTCAGTTGGGCGTCGACTACGAAAAGGTTCTCAAGGACACGGGCAGGGATTTTGAAATCGGCACCCATAAAGTGTCCCGCCTGACCGCCCTTCGCGTGCTCAAGGACGCCATCATGATCGCCTCCATGGACGGCAATTTCACCCTTCCCGAAAAGCTAAAGCTATACACCTACGCTGAAAAGCTCGACATTCCCCGGACCGACGTGGACGATCTGGAAACCCTCGTTGGACAGCTCAAAGCGTTGGATCAGCGCTGGAAAGAACTGGTTGCCGGCCACCCCGATGAGTGACAACGGATTTATCACGCCCCTTTTGGCCTATGCAGACCAGGCCGCGGCCTATTGCCGGGCCGGTCTCCAGCAGCTGAACGGATGGTATCGCCTTGCCGAGGCCCTGGATCCGTGGTTCTCCCTGGCCCTGTTCCTGGCCTGTTCCATGCTCATGGTATACCGCCTCAACGTGCTGGAGCGCAAAGGGCTCGAAGGCACCGTGCTGGGCACGCTGATCATGCCCTATGCATCCGGCTTTCCCAACCTGATGTTCGCATTCTCCCTTGGCCGGCAGGGGGGCAGTGGATCGGTCATCGTCGAAAACTGCATCGTCAACAACGTCACCAACCTGACGCTGCTCATCGGCCTTCCGGCACTGATTTGGACCCTCAACATCATCCCCTCCCGGTCGACCCAGGCCGGCAACAAGCCGGTGTCCAAGCTTCATCGCCTGAACACCCTCTCCCTGATCCTGACCCTCGTGGGCCTCTTTTTTTTCACCGGGGCCCTGTGGGCCTTAGGGCGTGACGGCCGGCTGGATTTCAGCGACGGCCTGGTCCTGGTGGGTATTTTTCTGTTCTGGCAGGTACTGCACGTATTCGATGTGCTCAAATACAACATCCACCAGCGCCGCTCCCTGTCGTGGACCATCCTGGTGGATACGCTGCTGGTGGTGGCTTTGGGCGCAGGCGTTCTCCACGGCATCGACCGCCTGGTGGCCTGGGTCATGGCGCTCGGCCCGGGGTTCATCCTTTACGACCAACTGGGCGTTCTCAGCGGCTGCCTCATGGTGCTGCCCAATGCGGTGCTGGCCGCCTACTACGGCTGGGCCGGACGGGCTGACATCGTCTACAGTTCGCAGGTGGGCGACGGCCACATCTGCATCCCCATGTGCATCGGCCTGTTTGCCCTGTTTTCCGCCATTCAGGTCCCGGAACAGATGAATCTGGGGATCATGGTCATCCTCGGGGCGGGGTTGATTCATCTCTTTTTTGTCTCGCTCATCGGCCGGCTTCCCCGCATCATGGGCGCCCTGCTGACGGTCGCCTATGGGGCCTTCCTCTATACCGGGTTCATGGGATAGGCGTCATTTCCAAACGATGCGGTCGTTCGTTGGAGACCGCCTTCACGGAATCGATCGGCGAATGATCTCCACACACGCGCTGGCATGGGTGATCGGAAGCAGGTGCCCCGCGCCTTTAATAACCTGGCAGTCGCGTGGACATTTGATGACCTTGTCCTTCTCGCCGTGGATTCGGGTGACGCGTGTGAGATCACCCGGATAGCCGTCCCATGTGGAAATCGCTTTGCACATGGCCCTCATGAAATCAGGGTCGGAAGCGGCGAACATCTGCTGAAACAAGCCGTCTTGCCGGGCGGCGAGCTTTTGGAAGAATTCTAAGGGGGCGGCGTCGACAAATGGCGTCAGGAGCGTCAACAACCCATTCATCTCGGAACCGTCAATCGCGCTGCCAACCAAAACGACCCTGTCCAATCGAATCCGTCTTGCAATCTCGAGTGCGACCATGCCGCCCATGGATGATCCGATCAGGATATCGTTGTCTTGGATGGGGTAGTGCGCCGCCACCTTCCCGGCCAATTCGGACAGCGTGGCCTCGCCTTCATAGGGCGGCCAGTCGATGCAGACGGCTGGGTTGATATCCAGCCAGGCGCCTTGATACATTTTCGAATCGGCACCCATGCCTGGCAGCAAGTAAAACATGTGGGAAAATCCATTAATACCGAGCTGTGAGGCCAATGAACCGAGCCCGACGCCGGCAGGAAGTGTGTGGTTGGCGATCTGCCGAAAAGACGGATAATTTAATCTTTTGATATCCGGTCATTTTCCTCTTCTCGGCATGTCAATTATAAAGCTGTCGGAATGGTCGAGGCCACGGCATGACGATACCCTTTCTCCTCGGCCAGCATGTCCAGGTGAAGGGACGCCACCTGCTCCAGCGGGGGATAAAAGCCGCGGTCCATCTTGCGGGTGTCGGCCACCTTCAGGTAGCGCCGGCATCCCCCGCACAGGTTCACCCGGTATTCCGGCTCATCCTCGCTGTACAGGTATTCCAACGACGAACTGTCCCGGTTGTGGCAAAACGGGCAGGCCAGCCGTTTTGCCGGCCAGCGGTGCCAGCACAGGCCGCAGTGGATCCATTGCTGGCCTTCGGCATCCAGTTCACCGATAATGGGTGCACTGCCGCAGACCGGGCAGCTGCTTTGATCTTCCCGGCTGCCGGTCAACCGGGCGGCCAGCTGCCGGGCACCCGCCTCGACACTGGGTTTGACGGCCAGATAGAGCAACAGGGAAACCATCTGCGGCGATACGTCCATAGCCCCGGCAAGCGTTGCGATCCGTCCTTTGTCCACCAGGACATCGGCAAACAGCCCATCCATGGCCACACCGTCGCCCATGGCCCGGGCCAGCGCCTCACCGGCGGCACCCAGCTTCTCACCGGACCGCATGGCGATCCCGCAGATCTGTGACAACAGTTTTTCAGCCGCCGGGGTGTCGACCGTAAATGCCGCCGGTTCGACGAGCGAGAAGCCCTCCCTGGTTTTCATTTCCAGGAGTGCGTCGTCAAGCCGGATCTCAGCCGGAGACGTGCTTTCCGCCGCATGGGCCTGGGCCACAAAAACCGCCCCATAAAACCCGATAATGGCCGAATAGGCCGGCCGCTTCGAGGCCATCTGCGAAACGGCCTGTTCCACTGCCGCCGCATCCCTGAGGGGATTGCTGTTCATTGGATCGTTCCTTTCCATGGGACACCTGTTGGGAAATAGCAACTGTACAATAGGTCTGCCGGCAATGCAGCAAAAAAAGGAGAGGTGCTGCAGATACAGCCGCCTCTCCTTTCACGTGCGAGAGAAAATCAGGATGGAGCCATGGCCCCGTCCCCTGGCAGTCAGTCGATGGTCTTCCTATGCCAGTTGGCGCAATGCCCGCCGGAAGGGGCCGACCATTTTTCTCAGGGCCATGTGCCGGCTCAACCCGTGGGAACCTGTCGATGCCATGACAAATTCATAATACAAGGCAGGTGCCTCGCTGACCAGGTAAATCACGTTGACATCGTCTGCATCCACCAGTTGGGCCTTATCATGTCTTTTACTGACCTGGGCCAGCCGCTGCTGTGCCAGCGAGACCATCTGCTCGCGGTCGCCAAAGTTCATGGTGCCCGTCGGGCAGGTCTGCACGCAGGCCGGCAGCAGACCGTTGGTCACACGATCGTTGCACATGTCGCACTTGGCCAGGGTGTCGTCGGCCGCCTTGCGCGGGATGTTGTAGGGGCAGGATTCGATAATCTCGTCGGCAAACAGGTTTTTGGTATTGGCGGTAAAAATCACCGCGCCGGTTTTTTCATCCTTGAAAATGGCGCTCTCATCCTGGGCCGTTTCCAGGCACGGCGGTTCGATGCAGTGGCGACACTGCTCCGGGAAGAACAGCCATTTGAGCTTGCCGTCGGTTTCCGTTTCACGCATGCGGACCAGCTTGTATGTGGAATAAGAGAGGTCCGGCGGGTTCTCGAAGGTTCCCCGATTTCGGGTCTCTTCGGCGGGCAGGTCATGCCACTGCTTGCAGGCCACCTGGCAGCCCCTGCATCCGGTGCACCTTGTGGTGTCGATAAAAAATGCGTTGCTCATGCCGAGTCCCTCCTTTTAGACTTTAACCACGTTGACCATGAAGGCCTTGGTTTCCGGAATGCGGGTGTTGGGATCGCCGGCCGGCGGGGTAAGCAGGTTGGCGCTGTCCTCCTTGCCGGATGACGGCCATCGCCAGCCGTAGTGCCAGGGAATTCCCACCTGGTGTACCGTCAGGCCGGCGACCATGAAGGGCTTGAACCGCTTGGTGACAACGGCGCTGCATTCCACCTTGCCGCGGGCCGAGGTCACATTGACCCGTTCTCCGTTGCGGATACCCTTGAGTCCGGCCAGTTCTTCGCTGATCTCCACGAACATCTGGGGCTGCAGCTCCATGAGCCAGCTCTGGGTGCGCGTCATCAGGCCGGTCTGCCAGTGCTCGCTGACCCGGTAGGTGGTGGCCACATAGGGGAACCGCGGGTCGCAGGTGGCGTGGGCATCGGCCTTGGTGGAATAGACCGCCGCGGTGGGGTTCACCATCTGGGCGTTGAGGTAATTTTTCTCCACCGGGCACTCCAGCGGCTCGTAATGTTCGGGGAAAGGCCCGTCGGCCAGCCCCGGCCCGAAGATCTGGGCATGGCCGTGTTTTCTCATGATAAAGGGATATTTGGTGTCCGCCCGCCAGGAACCGTCCGGGTTCTGCATCGGATACCAGCCGCCGTCGGGTACATCGCCTATCCATTTGCTGGAGACATACTTGCCGTCCTTTTCATCCCCCTTGAAGTAAACGACCCAGTCCTTGCGGTCCCAGGGCACGCCCTTGGCATCCACCGAAGCCCGGTTGTAAATGATGCGCCGGTTGACCGGCCAGCACCAGGCGAATTCCGGAAACAGCCCGATGTTGTTCGCCGCGTCCTCCTGCCCGCGGCGGGCGCTCATGTTGCCTTTTTCCGTATAGCTGTTGCAGTAGAGCCAGTTGCCCGACGAGGTGGAGCCGTCGGCCTGGAGGAAGGCGAAGCTGGGCACCAGGGTCCCTTTTTTATAGGTCTTGTCCTTGATGGTGACATCCTTGACAAAATAGCCGTTGATCTCCCTGGCAACCTTGTGCGGATCGTAGGCGCCGTCGGTGGCATAGTCCCACTTCAGGTTGGCGATCGGTTCCGGAAACACGCCGCCGCTCTTGTAGGCCTCTTTGATCTTCTCTCCCAGCGTCAGGATGATATCGCCGTCCGGCCGACTGTCGCCCATGGGGTTGGGACCCCGGTAGCGCCACTGCATCCACCGCCCGCTGTTCGTAATGCTGCCCTCCTTCTCCACCGACGCACAGGCCGGAAGCATGAACACCTCGGTTTTGATGGCCCCCGGATCCATGCCCGGACCTTTCCAGAACGACCCGGTTTCGTTGTCGAACAGGTTGACGTTGACCATCCAGTCCAGGTTGCCCATGGCTTCACGCACCTTGCCGGCGTTGGAGCCGCTGCAGGCCGGGTTCTGGCCCCAGGCCAAAAAACCTTTGATCGTCTCTTTGTACATGGCGTCGAAGAGGTCGAACCAGGAGTAGCCTACACCGTCATCCACCTTGGGCAGCCAGTCGTAGCCGAAGTCGTTGGCGGCATCGGCATTTTCGCCAAAAAAGGATTTCAGCATGGACACGCTGTACTTGGGATAGTTCTGCCACCAGTTGGCGGACAGCGGATCCTTGCTGGCCGGTGTCCAGGTGTCGTTGTAGACCGCCAGGCTGGTGTTGGATGCCCGCGGCGTTTTCAGGTAACCCGGCCAGATGTGCCACAGCAGGCAGTGGTCCGTGGATCCTTGAACGTTGGATTCGCCGCGCAGGGCGTTGACGCCGCCGCCGGCCACGCCCATGTTGCCCAGCAGCAGCTGGATGATGGCCATGGTGCGGATGTTCTGGGTGCCGGTGGTATGCTGGGTCCACCCCATGGCATACATGATCGTACCGGCTTTGCCCCGTTCCCCGGTTTGGCTGTAGACATCGTAGATCCGCTGCAGGTCTTCCTGGCCGGTTCCCGTAACCGCCGAAACGGTTTCAAGATCGTAGCGCTCGAAGTGTTTCTTGAGCAGCTGGAAGACGCAGCGCTTGTGTTTCAGTGACCGGTCCATTTTGGGCACGCCGTTTTCGTCCATTTCGAAAGCCCATTGGCGCTTGTCGTATTTGCCCAGGGTCGGACCTTTCGGGGTTTTCTCGAACCCGGAAAAAAGGCCGTCCTTGAAACCGAAGGTCTTGCTGACGATAAATGGCGCGTTGGTGTAGAGCGATACGTACTCCTGGCTGTACCGCCTGCTGTCCAAAATGTATTTGATCATGCCCCCGAGAAAGGCGATGTCGCTGCCGGATCGCAGCGGCGCGTAGATATCCGCCTTGGACGAGGTCCGGGTAAAGCGGGGGTCCACGCTGATCAGGGTGGCGCCCTTCTCCATGGCCTCGGTCACGTACTTGAAGGAGACGGGGTGGTTTTCAGCGGCGTTGCTCCCCATGATCAGGATACAGTCGCTGTTTTTGATGTCGATCCAGTGGTTGGTCATTGCACCGCGTCCGAACGACTCTGCCAGAGCCGCAACCGTGGCGCTGTGTCAGATGCGCGCCTGGTGTTCGATGTACACCAGCCCCAGGGCCCGCATCAGGGCCTGGTAGGTCCAGCACTCTTCGTTGTCCAGGGCGGCGCTGCCCACCGAGGCAATGGCCGTCGTGCGGTTGACCACCTGCCCCTTGTCGTTTTTGGCGGTAAAGGAGGCATCGCGGGTCTCCTTGACGCGGTGGGCGATTTTTTCCAGGGCCCAGTCCCAGGAAACCGCCTGCCATTGGTCCGAATAGGGCGCGCGATACATGGGCGTGGTCAGCCGGTTTTCGTTTTCCACCAGCTGCTTCAGGGAGGCGCCTTTGGAACAGAGGGCGCCGCGGTTGATCACGTGGTCGGGATCCCCTTCGATGTTGATGACCCGGCCGTCGCCCCGCTTGCTGGTGTGGACGATGGCGCCGCAGCCCACCGCGCAGTAGCAGCAGATGGTCGTGGTCTCCTTGGCATACTTGGTTTTCAGCATACCGGCATGGGCCCTGACCGGCTTCAGGTCGAAACCCAGCCCGCCCACGGCCAGGCCGGCAGCGCCGGCGCCGGTGATCTGGATGAACTGCCTGCGATTGATGTCCATGGTCGTTCTCCTTTTCGTTAACCGATTAGCCTTTCCCGAACCGCCTGATGCCAGGCCGGACCAGGCACGGATTTCAGATTGTTTCATTTACCATGGCCACGGTTACAGAAAGGATACAGGGGAGGTTACAGGGCAACGGGTCAGGACGGTCGGGATCCTCGCGGCGGTTGGGATCATTTAGTGTGTTAACGCTGAACGGTCGGCTTTGCGCTTCCAGCTTTCATTAACTCCTTGTACATGCGGGTGGTCGCCGGGTCGGGAACGGTATCCAGCTCCACGGCAAGGGTGTTGACCAGGTCCCGGTACACTTTGAGGGCGGCGCTGCGTCGTCCCTGGCGTTGAAACAGGCGCATGAGCCGCTGGTGGGCCTGCTCGGCCAGGGGGTCCGCCTGTGTCGCGATACTGCAGTACCGGGCCGCTTCATCCAGATCACCCTTTCGCTCAAAAAGCTCCGCCATCTCCATGAGCACGGCGAGGTATCTGTCCTTCAGGGCGGCACGTTTCATTTCGGCCCAGCTCAGATAGATCTCTTCGGGGAGAAAATCCCCCCGATAGATGTCAACGGCCCGCCGGCAGGCCGACAGGATCCGGTCTTCATCGTCATCGCGCTTGAGCTGCCGGATCTCGTCGCAGGCCTCCAGAAAATCGTTGACGTCCACCCGGCAGCGCCGCATGTCCAGGCTCACCAGGCCGTCCTTGAGCAAAATGCAGGACGACCCGTTCCGCCGGTCCACCTTCGGCTCCAGAATTCTACGCAGCCGGTGGAGCGTCACCTTGAAGCGCTTCAAGGCAGCCTCGTGGCTGCTGTCCGGCCACAGGGCATCCATGAGGATGTCCTTGGGGATCTCCCGGCACCCGTTGACGAGAATGGCCTTGAGCAATAGTTTCTGGCGAATGCCCGCCCACTGGGCATCGGCAATGGCGGATCCACCATGGCGGCGAACTTCGAAGCCGCCCAGGGATTGGATGTCAAGGCAGGCTCGGGTATCATCGACGCCGACCATTCCCGTCTGGCCCCGGGTTGGCGGTTGTGTGTGCGCGTCGGCTGTCGGACCGGGCACCAGGGTCGGCGGCGAGGGCAGGTGGTCCAGGATGCGGCGGGCGAGGCGCGCCGATTCGCTGCGGGTGGATTGAAGGGCGGGCGTGCAGGCCGCCAGGACGTCGCAGCCGGACAGCATGGCAAAGGAATCATATCCCTGTGAGGCTGCCAGTGAAAGGGCGGATTCCAGATGCCGGGCCGCCTCACCCCCATTGCCCATGGCTGTTTCCACGAGGGAAAGGCCCAGGCGAACCTCGGCCAGCGACTGCTGGATGGACACCCGGCTGAAAAAGTTTTGGGCCGATGCCAACTCCTGCCGGGCGCTGGCCAGATCGTTCAAATGATAGGCCGCCATACCCCGGATCAGGCGACAGCGAAACAGGTGGATACTCTCCCCCAGGCTTTGGGCAATCACCTCGACCGCCTGCCCGGCCCACATTCGCGCGCGTTCGAAGCGCCCTTGATGATAGGCTTTGAGCGCCCGCAGGCGAAGGGCCAGCCCATTGTAAAACGGGTTGGCCGCCAGTATGGCCACATCGTTGAGATGACGGACGGTGCGGCTCACCGCATCGAAGCGTTGTTGACGAATCTGAAGCAGGCCGGCCAGGTCCACGTGGATGGGGTAAAGAAAAAGCAACCCGAACCTGTCGATATCTTCATGATTGTCCTCAAGCAGGCGCTGGGCACGCGCCAGGTCGCCTTTTGACAGGGCGAGCTTCATGCGCACGATATTTTGCAGGGCGCGGTATTCAGGATAGGCAGCCGACACCAGCTGGCGGATCGTGGCAAGGGCTTTTTCCGCTGCAGCGAATTCCCCGGTCAGCGTGAGCCCGAATACATGGATGATGGTGGCATTGACCGTGAGCGTGTCGTCCTGGATCGTGTGGGCCAGCAGCATGGCGTTGCGGCAGGCCGACAGGCCTTTTTGAACGTCGCTGGCACCGGAGAGGTATCCGAAGGCCGCCTGCATCCACAACACCGCCTTGGCAAAGGGATAATAACGGTTCCCGCTGGCCTTTTCGAGCATGGCCCAGGCCGCCTCGAGCCAGCGGTTCAACATTGCTGCCGGATGGCCGATGAAAACGGCGGCTTCTATGAGATAGGCCATCGCCAGCAGTTGACCCCGTTGATCGCCTTGCGCCTCGAACCGATCGAGCGCCCTCGAGAAGGCCCGGATGTTCCTGCGCCCTCCGCTGATGCGTCGACCCACGGCTTCGTAAAAGGAAAGCCAGGCATCCTCGTGAATCAGCTCCGCGGGCAGGATGTCGATCCACCCGGCCAGATCGGCAAACCGCCCCTGGGCGGACAGCCCCATGGCAATTTTCTTGATTCCCGCCGCCGCTTTTCCAAAGGCCTCCGCCTGCAGAAAAAACCGAATGGCCCCCTCGATATTGCCTGCATCCCAGGCCAGGACGGCGGCCCGGGTGAGAAGTGCCCGCCGCTCTTCCCTGTCCAGGACACTGTGGAATTTGTCGAGCAGGAAGTCGCGGAACAACTGGTTGTATCGATATCGCCATCCGGTCTTGATGTCGGAGAGACGGTGAATGAACAAGTTTTGCCGAATCATGCGGTCGAGAATGCGTTCAACATCCCCCACCGGCTGATTTGCAAAATAGCGCGCAGCCATTTTCGGATCGATGGTGTCGAAGATGGCCGATCGAATCAGAAAATGGCGGGTCGTCCCATCCAGTCCCGAAAAAACCGCTTCTGAGAAAAAGGCCAGTCGCTTCCCATGCATGGCAACGGGCAGTCCGTTGTGGATAAAGTCGATGCGCTGCGACTCGGGAATGCGGCGCAACGCCTCCCACACCAGCACCAGGCCGCCGGCCCATCCGTCCGTTATCTCACGGATCCGCGCCAGTTGGGGCGGCGCCAGGCGCATACCGTAAAGGTTCGAATAAAAGAGGAAGATTTCATCGGCGCTAAAGGCCAGATCGTCATTGTCGAGAACGACGAGTTCCTGGCGGATCCTCAACTGTTCAAGCGCCAATGGGGGTGTCTTCCGGGATACAAGCACCAGGCAACTGGGCGGGGAAATGCTGTCGAGGATGGTGTCGATAAGCTTCAGGCTTTCGGCGTCGTCTGAGAGGCGGTCGAGCCCGTCCATCACGATTCGGACCGGCGCCCGGGCGATGATGTCGTTGAGAAGGAGGCCGGCGAGTTCATTGATGCGGCCCACACCCGTGTCGGTTCCCAGGGCAATGGCGGGGTTTTTTAAATAGGCCGATACATCCAGTGACGGCCGCGATGCCTGCAGGGCATGGACCAGCAATTGGAAAAAATTCACCGGGTCGCTGTCCGATGGTTCCAGATGCATCCAGGCACTGACCGGGCCGGGCTGACCGGCAAGCTCCGCCGCCAGTGTCGACTTGCCCTGGGCCGCCTGCCCGGTGATCAGCACCACCCGACAGGCGCTTGAACCGGCAACCTGCTGGATCAGCCGCGGGCGCTCAATAGCCCGGATACGGTTCGGCAGGGTCGTTCTGGAAAGGGTTCGCACGTCAACCATGTCGTTTCGATTGACCTCTTCCCGCGGCAGGCTGCAGCGGGGATTCAAGGTAAGGATGAAGATCGATTTCCGGTTCGCTCGCGGTCCACAATCAAGCCTATACAATAGATTGGCGCCCCTGTGCAAATGCCGTGGGCCGGCGGGATCATCGACTGGCGTTGCATCGGTTTCTTAGATCGGAGCCTTTTCGCCCCGCAAGGAAATCGTTGCAAATGTTCCTGTTTTAGGTATCATGGTGAGGTCAGGCAGAAACCACACGCCCCATATTTTCCAAACACCCCCTCAAGGAATGGCCTTTACGATGAATGCCGCGAAAACGGTTCTGGTCATCGACGATGAAACCGCCACCTTGACCATGTTCCGTCTGTTTCTGAATGCCTACGGCTATTCGGTGCTGACCGCTGAGAACGGCGAAACCGGCCTTCGACTGGTCCGCGAACATCACCCCGGCATCGTATTCACCGACCTGAAGATGCCCGGTATGGACGGGTTCGAAGTACTCAAGCAAATCAAAAAGACGGCACCGGAAACCGAGGTGGTCGTGATTACCGGCCATGGCGACATGGACCATGTGGTCCGTGCCCTGAATCTCGACGCCACTGATTTCATCAACAAGCCCATCGGCCGCAGCGCCCTCGATGCAGCTCTCAAACGGGCCGAGGCACGCCTTGACGACGATCGTCGGGACACGGCGCCCCTCAAATTGGAAATCTCGTCCGGTGTGGGCATCCTGTCCATCCACGGAACCCTGTCCGGCCAACACAAGGAAGGGCTCACGGCATCCTTGCACCGTGCACTGGATTCGGGAGCCACAGGGATCGTCATCAGCTTCGACAATTTTTCGGCGGTCAACGGGACCGGTATCGCACTGCTTACCCGCCTGTTGTCGGAGATCCGGGCAACGGGAACACCGGTCTACATTGCCGGGCTGTCGGAAAACTTCAAAACCATTTTCGACATGGTGGGCATTTCGCGCGTCGCCCCTTGCGTCGACACGGTGGAATCCGCCATATCCGCCATGAAAAAAGACAAGCCTGGGTAAGGGCACTCATTTTGTGCATGGGATCAAAAACAAACTTGCGGTTTCGACTCCGGATCAGTATACAAACGACAAGCATCTCCGTTTACCGATGAATCCGACACCGCCACGCATGGTTGAAAAAATGCAACCGCCTTGGATCAGCGACCGTTCGCTGGGGGACCACCCCGCTGACCATGGTTATCGGACGACCCGTTTTTTTTCAGCAGAAACGGTCATCCGCACCCACTATCCGACACCGCCTGAGAATCTGCGCGCCAGCGTTTCAACGAGGAGGCAATATGGTTGATTCCCGAAGCTGGGACTGGGAGACCGGCGAGAAACATGTTTCTCTGGATTCCTGGAGAACGACATACCGATGGGTTGAAGAGCCCTATGCCAGCCCCGACGGCGAAACGGTCGCCGCCATCGTCAACCTGGACGAAGGTGAATTCACCGTCTGCGTCAACGGCGAAGCCTGGGGAGAAGCCGTGTTTGATAAAATCTGGCACCTGCGTTTCTCTCCGGACGGCAGGCTCACCGCCCTGGTGTCCGACATGGGCGAATGGACCATGGCCGTGGACGGTGCCGCCTGGGAGAACAAATTTGGCTACATCTGGGAGCCGCGCTTCAGCTCCGACGGCGCCGCCATCGCCGCCGCGGTGCAGCAGGACATGCGTTATGCCATGGTTCTGAACGGGGAACCCTGGGAGCGGACCTACGCCAACATGACCTATTTTGCCATGAGCCCGGACGGCCGGCACACCGCCGGCGCCGTTCAGGTGGAGGACGTGGACTCGGGCGAAATCCATAAATTCCAGAAGGGCAGCTTCACCGCCGCCCTGGACGGTCAACCGTGGGACATGCGCTTCGTCAACGTCTGGAACCTGGCCCTCAGCCCGGACGGTGGGCACCTGGCTGCCGAAGTCCGGCTCAACCTGTATGAATATACCATCGCCGTAGATGGAGTCCCGTGGGATTCCCACTATGCAACCGTCTGGGAGCCAGTCTTCAACCCGGTTACCGGAACGGTGGTGGCGCCGGTGCGGGAAAAGGGGATGTGGCGGTTGGCAGAAAACGGAAAAATCCTCTGGGATCGGCGTTTTGTCCAGATCTGGCACCAGATGTTCAGCCCCGACGGTAGCCGGCTGGCGGCCATCGTGGCCCCCAAATACGGCCGCTGGACCGTGGCCGTAGACGGCAAACCATGGCCGGCCAGCTTCGGCCAGCTGGTCACCGACGCGACCTTCAGTCCGGACGGCCAGCGCATTGCCGCCCTGGCAAAGGACGAAGAAACCTTCCGCGTGGTGGTGGACGGCAGCCCGTGGTCCGATGCCTGGGACATGGCCTGGAAGCCGGTCTTCAGTCCGGATGGAAAGGACGTGGCCGCCAGGGTGGAAAAAAAGGGCCGGCACACCTACACCCTGAACGACCGGGTCTGGTCCAACGCCTGCGATGCCGCCTGGGACCCGGTCTTCAGTCCGGACGGCACGCACCTGATGCTGCGTACCGTCGAGGCGGGCAATTACGTCCGACGCATCGTGCCTGTTTCTGATATCGTTGGATAGGAGAAATACATGCACACCTTCTACAACTTCGTCAGTGGACCGCTGGCATGGGCCGCCTTTATTCTCTTTTTCGGGGGCAGCATATACCGGATAGCCAGCATGCTGAAGCTCGTCGCCGAAAAGGAGCGGTTCATCTTTTCCTATATGAGCTGGCGCTACGGCCTGAGGTCGATCTTTCACTGGATCATCCCCTTTGCCACGGTGAACTGGCGCCGCCAGCCCGTGCTCACCGTGGTGACGTTCGCCTTTCACCTCTGCCTGCTGGCCACGCCGATCTTGCTGCTCTCCCATGTGGTGCTCTGGGACGAGGCATTCGGCATCAGCTGGTGGACCCTGCCCGACACCGTCGCCGATGTCATGACGATCATCGTAATTTTGGGAGCCGTTTATTTTCTGGTGAGAAGAGTCACCCAGCCGGAAGTCAAGTTCGTCACGTCGGTCTCGGATTTCGTGATCCTGGCCATCGTGGCGGCGCCTTTCGTCACCGGCTTTCTGGCCTACCACCAGTGGCTGTCCTATCCGCTGATGATGTGCCTGCATGTGCTGGCAGGAGACATCATGCTGGCAGCCATTCCTTTCACCCGGCTCAGCCACATGCTCTTTTCGCCTTTCACCCGGGCGTACATGGGGTCCGAGTTTGGCAAGGTGCGGCATGCCCGGGACTGGTAGTGCATTGAATTGAACCGAACAGCAGCCGGCGACCGCGCAAACCCGGCGTATGCTGAAAAGGAGTTCTCGACATGGCGGAACCGTCAAAAAAAGAAGCGACCAAGGTGGTGGATGAAGGCATCGATGTCGGCATCTCCCGGCTTACCGAAGAGAAAATCCAGTCGGTGATCAACAGCGTCATCGATTCGGAAACCGGCGCCCGGCTGAAGGTCTACGTGGAAACCTGCATCCACTGCGGCCTGTGCTCGGAAGCCTGCCATTACTACCTCTCCCACGACAACGATCCCCGCTATTCACCGGTGGGTAAAGTCAAACAGACCGTCTGGGAGATGGTCAGGAAAAAGGGTCGTGTCAGCCCGGAATTCATCCGCCAGGCGGCGATCATCGCCCACACCGAATGCAACTTGTGCAAACGCTGCGCCCAGTACTGCCCCTTTGGCATCGACATCGCCTATCTGATCAGCGTGGTGCGTCGGATCATCCATCGGCTGGGGGTTACCCCGCTCTACATCCAGGACACGGCCCACAGCCACTCGGTAACCATGAACCAGATGTGGGTCAAAGGGGACGAGTGGCCGGACACCCTCCAGTGGCAGGAGGAGGAGGCCCAGGCGGAAATCCCCGACCTGCGCATTCCCCTGGAAAAAGAAGGGGCGGATATCATGTACAGCGTCATCGCACCGGAGCCCAAGTTCCAGGCGCAGCTGATCTATCAGGCGGCGGTGATCATGCACGTGGCCGGCGTCGACTGGACCATGCCCGCCTCCGTGGGATGGGACAACAGCGACATGGCCATGTTCACCGGAGACAACGAACTCATGGGCCGCATCAAGCGGACCCACTTCGAAACCGCCGCCCGGCTCAAGGTGAAGAAAATCGTCATGGGGGAATGCGGCCACGCCTTCCGCTCGGTCTACGACATGGGCAACCGCTGGCTGGGCTGGGCCATGCCGCCCTTCAGGATCGTGCACGCCATCGAGTTTTACTACGACCTGATCAAGGAGGGCCGCATCACGATCGCCAAGAAGTATGAGCCGCCCATTACCCTGCACGACCCGTGCAACGTCTCCCGGGGCGCCGGGCTTCACGAAAAAGCCCGCTACGTGGCGCACGCGCTGTGCGAGAACGTGATCGAGATGCACCCCAACCGGGAGCACAATTATTGCTGCTGCGCCGGCGGCGGGGTGATCAACACCGGCCCGCCCTTCAAGATGACGCGCATCACGGGCAACCGGGTCAAGGCCGAACAGCTCTTCGGGGCCAAGACCAAGGGCGCCGAAGTACTCGTGGCCCCCTGCCACAACTGCCACAGCGGCCTGCACGACATCGTGCACCACTATGAAATCGGTCTGGACATCAAATTCTTCGGGGACATCATCTACGAAGTCATGGAAAAGCCTGCATGAGCCCCCGCGCAGGAGCAGGAGGAAATATGAAAACCGTCACGCGGATCGCACTGTCACTGATGATCGGGATCGTTCTGGTTGTCACTCCGGCATGGTCACAGGACGATATGACCCTCGTTGACAACGCATCCTTCGACAACCCCCAGCGCACGCCGTCGGTCTTTGTCCACGATGTGCACAACGAGGCCGCCGGCATCGACGACTGTGCCGAGTGCCATCACGTTTACGAGGACGGCAAGCGGTTGGAAGACGAATCCTCGGAGGATCAGAGCTGCTCGGAATGCCACGACCTGAAAGGATCCGGCAGCCAGCCGTCGCTGATCAAGGCTTTCCACACCAACTGCAAAGGCTGCCACCAGGCGCAAAAGAAGGGGCCGATTATGTGCGGGGAGTGCCACATCAGGTAATGTTAACCCTGAAAAGGCATCTTATGCTCCAGACCGGCGTTCTCCCGATGTTAAAATCCTCGACGCAGCGCTGCTACGCCTCCGGTTTCAACATCGCTGCGGCCTTGGCCTGAACCATAATCTACCCCTTCTGAGTCAACATTGGATAATGCGTCTATTACGATCCTGATGGTGGTAAGATGATAGAGCGGCCTCGAGCCCCGAGAAATCTCTTTACAGAAAAACGATTAGGAGAAAGTGTCCATGCCCAAGAAAATTCTCATCATCGACGACGACCCTATCGTGGTCAAATATCTGGAAGCTGTATTCAGTGACAACGGCTACGAAACCTGCAACGCCTCGAGCACCATGGAAGGCCTGGATGTGGTTAAAAAGGAGAAGCCCGACCTGATCACCCTGGACCTGCAGATGCCCGGCGAGTGGGGCCCGCGTTTTTACCGCAAGCTGCGCAAAGACAAGGATCTGCGTGACACGCCGGTCATCGTGATCAGCGGCATCGACGGCGACCACGCCATCAAGGACGCCATCGCCTTCGTCAAAAAGCCTTTCGATCCGGAAAAACTGGTGGGGATCGTGAAAAACACCATCGGTTGATAGAACCTGGCTGGCAGCCGGCGAGGGACAACGGCCCTTACCGGATGAGGTCGAACAGGTCGGAAAAGTCAACCAGCGATAAGTTCATAACTTGCCGATTTATATCCCAGCACCTTTTGAATGTGAAATGTGAGAATACGGCTCTCGTAATTTTCGACAAACTGCTTTAACCCTTGCCTGCCTTTTTGAAATGTCTTGCTCTGCAGGTTGCTGATCAATGTGGTCGAATCAATATTCTCTGCGCGGCCTTCACAGACGATTCGCGGCCCGTCTCCGATGAGCACCTCCCATTCTCGGGCCACCTTGATGCCAAGCTTTTCCAGACAGGGGTAATAGGTTTCGGAGACATAGCGTTCGTATAGGTCCTTGTACTTGCTGATGACATCCCAGGTTTGAGAAAACTTGACCGTGTTTTTCTTGATGTCCTTGGAATATTCGTCCTTTTTACCCGTTTTAACGAGAACTTTCGTTTTGTATTTCTTTATGTAGTTTTGCAGTTCGTCGTTCAACTGCCGGTATTTTATATCTCTGAGCGCCTTTTCAAGAAGCTCTAGGTCGTTGCTGATGCCTTCGAGAATGTTTTCACTGTAGCCGCCGATCAGAACCGTCCACCCGGCGACGATATGGATGCCCAGCTTGTTGATGCCGGGGATATACTTGCGAATGACGAATTTCTCGTATTCCTTGGTTTTGTCAAAATCCACGGTCCAATATTGGTTGAATTTTACTGGCATGACTCGACCCTCCTCTTTGTAGATTGGCGGTAGTAATCATGGGCTGCCCGCATTCCGATCGATTGGAAGTAAAGCCGTAATAACATCTGGCACTTGTGGGCTGTGTCAAATAACGATCCAGTAGCCGGGCAGTTCCAAGGTGACGTCGATGGCTGTGAAGCTTGTCAGCGAAGAGAGAGGCGATTAAAATCGACTTCGGACGAGGCCGGTCGAATTCAGCGCCCGCGAATAGTTAACAACATTTTATGGACAACGGTCAAAACGTGTCAATAAAAATATGGGCGCTAAAAGCTGCCGATCGCCGGGCCGAACAGCCCAAGAATCGGTTCCGGATAGAGTCCCATCAACAGGGCCACACCGGCTAGCAGCAGAAGCGGCCAGCTCATGGTCAACGGCGGATCGGTGACGGTCCGGTTTGCTTTGCCAGGTTTCAACGTGCCGAAAAAAATTCGGATCCCGGTCAGAAACGTGTATACCAGCGTGAGCAGCGTCGACAATATTGCCGCGACGATTAGCAGCAGTGCCCACGAATTTGTCGAATATCCCTTGAAGGCACCTGCAAAAAGGATCCACTTGCCCACGAAACCGCCGGTGGGCGGCAGCGCCGACAGGATGAGCGCTGCCGAAAACCACAAGGTAGCGGTCAACGGCATCCGTGACCACAAACCGCCCATCTCCTTCAAGTTTCTGGTTTCGAGCTGAAAGACCAGGATGCCGGCGGTTGAGAACAGGATGGCCTTGCCCAGGATATGGCTCAGGAAATAAAACATCCCCCCCTGCAGACCCTCCGCCGTCATGACGGCAACACCGAATACCGAATAGGAGATCTGGCTGATGGTTGAGCAGGCGCAAAACCGCTTGGCATCGGACTGGGCCAGCGTCAACAGGGCGCCATAGGTCATGGTCGCCAGGGCCGCGACCATGAGCGGTAAAGAGAGCGGCAGGATGTCGCTCCGCAGCGGCAGAATCAGCACGCGCATGGCCACATACACGGCAATGTTGGCGTAAATGGCCAGCAGTCCGGCAATGCAGGTGGGGTGTTCGGCATGCACCCAGGGCATCCACACGTGCAGGGGAACGATGGCCAGTTTGGTGGCCAGTCCGATCAAAATTACACCGGCAATCCAGAGCGTCCAAGGATTCCCGGCCAGTCGGGACAGGTGATGGATTTCGAAGCTGCCCGTCTGGGTGTAACTCCAGATGATGCCGATTAGAAAAAGCGTCGCCCCGGCGACACCCCAGTACAGACACATCAATGCGACTTTGTAGCGCGTGATGAAATCCGAATACCCAAACTGGGCCATGATGAAATACAGCGGAATGATGGTTAACAGTTCCATGAAAAAGTATACGGACAACAGGTTGGTCGCAAAACAGACCCCCATGAAACCGGTGGGAAAATATAGGTAGAGAAGGAAAAAGCGTCGATAGTAGATGCCATGGGTGATGTCGTCGATCTTACCGTATATCAGCTCGATGCGGTGGTCGACATAATGGATGGAGTATAAAGCCAGCGCCAGGCAGATCAAATTGATGATCAGGCCGACCGGCAGGGAAAGGCCGTCGGCGACCAGGTCGAAGCTGAATTGGGGGCCGATGGGATAGCGCTCGCCAATCGTTTCGCCGGTGCTTATGCGCAAACCGGCCGACACCAGGAGCAGGGTCGTATAGGCCACCGCGGCGATGGCCACCCAGGCCGGCCACCGGTCTCTGCGCGGCCGAACCAGGAGCATCGCCAGGGAAGCGACCAGCGGCACGCCGACTATTTGTAGAAGCAGGCAAGGCATGTGGTTATCCCAGCGCCCACGGGTGTGCGGGCATTATGTCAACCAGAGCAGCATGACCGCCAGCAGGGCACAAAATGGCATCACGATATAGACCAGGTTCCAGGACAGCTGTTTTACTTCTGTTCTGAGATGCCGGCCCCAGGTATAAAAAAGATCCGGCAGGGCGGTCAGTCCGGAGTGAAAAACAGCATCGACCCATTTTTCCAGGTTGACCGAATCGGCCGGAAAACGCCTGAGCACGGCGACGACGCGTGCCAGACCACACTCGAAAAAAAGACCAACCTGTTTGAGTGGCCCGCCACAGAACCGGATAAAATGCCTGCCGGGAATGCGTGCGAACCAATCGGCGTCCAGGTTTACCGCCCGCATTTCCGGGGGATAGTGTCCGGAGAGAACCAGCACGGTAAACGCCAGGGCACCGAACATCAGCAGCTCCAGCATGGCCAGCACATGGAAGGCCGTATACGGTATGTAGGCCACCGGGTAGGGCAGGATCGCATAGAGCGGCGTTGGGTAGATGCCCAGGAAAAGACAGATGAAGGCAGCCGCCCCCATGGCCAGCCGCATGTTCACCGGCGGGTCTTGGCTTCGAATCCCGGAATCATGGCCGAAAAAAATGAAAAAGGGTACTTTTATTCCAGCGTGATGGAACACCCCCGCCGAGGCAAACATCAGCATCAGCCACACCAGCGTGAGGTGTTCCTCGGCGGCTGCGGTAACCGTCATGGACTTGCTCACAAAGCCACTGAACAGGGGGAATGCCGAAATGGATGCTGCCCCGATCATGCAGCAGACCGCGGTAAAAGGCATGGTTTTGTATAGCCCGCCCAGATCCGTGGCCCGGATCCTGCCGGTCATGTGGAGCACGGCCCCGGTGGACATGAACAACAAGGCTTTGTAGATGATGTGGCAAAAGGCATGGGCGACCACCCCGTTGATGGCCAGCGGCGTGCCGATGCCGATGCCGCAAACCATGAATCCGACTTGATTGATCAGGCTGTAGGCCAGCACCCGGCGCATGTCGTTGACGATAACGGCATAAAAGATCGGGAAACCGGTCATGAACGCACCGGCCCAGATCAGGGCGTCGGTCCCCGGAAATGTCCGCGCGAGAATGTATACCGCACTTTTTGTGGTCAGGGCGCTCATGAATACCGCACCGCTGACCGTGGCCCGGGGATAGGCATCGGGCAGCCATGCATGCAGCGGAAACACGGCGGCATTGAGGCAGAATCCGGTAAATATGAGCAGCGAGGCACCGTCGGAAAGCCCGATATAGCCGAACGCGGCAGTGCCGCGCTGGGTTACGTAAAGGACGATGCCGGCCAGCAGGCAGAGCCCGCCGAAAAAATGCCACATGAAATAGCGGAAGGCCGCGCTCGAGGAGGCCGGCTCCCTGCGGGCAAGGATCAAAAAGACCGAGGCGATGGCCAGGATTTCCCAGAAGATGTAGAGAGAGAACAGGTCGCCGGCAAAGGTCACACCCAGCGCCCCGCCGGCATACACCAGACCGGCCATGTGCTGGAAGTCGTCCCTGACATGCAGGGCGTAGAGCATGCCGATGAAGGTGATCAGCACGAAGACGGTTCCGAAGGCCATGCTCAGTTTGTCCACCCGGCCGAAAATCAGCTCGTATCCAAGAAACGGAACCGTCCAGTAGGTGCCTGTGGGCATGGTGAAGAGCTTTGCCAAGGCCAGGGCCGGCAGCGCCAGCAGGTAGGCTGATTTCAGCTTTCCCCTGAAACAGGGCACGAAAAAAGAGCCGGCAATCAGAATGGCGGCAGGCGGCAGCGACTCAATCATAATAGTCTTCCTTTCGCCTCACCAGCCAGCGCAATCCCTTGGCGACGAAAATCAGGCCGACACAGCCGATAAAGCCGTAGGCGGCATAAAAGGCATAGGCATCCTCCCAGGGAAAATGGCCGTGCTTGGGCACAAAAACATCGACGACCAGCAGAAGCAGCAGGGATATATAAAAGATTGTTCTCAGTCGTTGCCGGTTCTGCCGGGAGTCAAGCAGGGTACGTTCTTTGCGTGGTTTCATGTTCCTGCCCTCAAAACGGAAAAAAAAGGTATGCCAGATACAGCACCCCGGCCAGTACCAGCAGATTGAACACCTGCCGGTAGCGCGGACTGCCTTCGTGGGCGAGTATCGTTTTCTCTTCGATATGCTCAAAGCGGGCCGTAATTTCTCCGTCGGCCTGCCGGTAGACAAATCCTGCCGGTGTCTGCTCGACCGTTCCCATATCTATCTCCCGTGATTTTGCTAAAACAGATTGCCGACGGCCACCTCGGCCAGGCGCAACAAATGGAATGCGTCCGGAAAAAAGCAAAAGAGCATCGAAAAAAGCGCCGTCAGCGCAAGCGGGACGACCATGAACAGGTACAGCGGCCGTTCCCTTTCCAGGTTTCGAATCTGATTGCCGCCCTCGATGCAACCCGCCTGCGGCGGATCGAAAAAGGCGGTTTTGACAATCGGAAAGAAGTAGATCACATCCAAAAGCGAGCTGACCAGGATGACGCCCAGAAAGATCATCAGGCCGGCCTCGATGGTTCCCAGGCAGAGATACCATTTGCTGATGAATCCGGCCACGGGCGGGGCCCCGCACATTCCCACCGCGCCGATGGTAAAGGCTGTCATCGTGAGCGGCATCTGCCTGCCGATGCCCGCCAATTGGCTGATTTGCTTTTTGCCGGTGACGACCATGATGGCGCCCGCGCACAGAAACAGGGTGATCTTCATGAACCCGTGAAAGGGGATGTGCAGCATGGCGCCTTTCACCCCGGAGGGGCTTGTCAGGGCCACACCGAAGAGGATGTACGACAATTGACTGATGGTGGAATACGCCAGCCGCCGTTTGAGGTTATCCTCCCCGATGGCAAAAAACGATCCCAGAATCATGGTAATGGACGCCACGGCACCCATCCATATGCCGAGGCCCAGCTGTCCGACCAGGTCTACGCCGAAAACATGACAGACAATGCGCACCAATCCGAATACGCCGGCTTTGACCACGGCCACGGCGTGCAGCAGCGAACTGACCGGGGTCGGTGCCACCATGGCGCTGGGAAGCCAGGCATGGAAAGGCATCCAGGCCGCCTTCATCGAGCCGAGGGCAAACAGGACGAACAGGATGACCAGCGTGGAACGGGGCGCGTCCGCCGCGCTCAGGATCCCGCCGTCGGTAAATTGAGTGGTGCCCGCCAGGGCGAAGGTCAGGACCACCGCGGCAAACAGGAACCATCCCGAGACGAGCAGATAGGCCAGATACTTGCGTGTGGCGGCAAAAGCCGCCTTGTCTTCGTTGTGGGCCACCAGCCAGTAGGTCTACAAAGTCAATGATTCATAAAAGATGTAGAACGTGACCAGGTTGGCCGACATGGCGATGCTGACT